>JARYMD010000468.1 GCA_029907285.1 Verrucomicrobiota bacterium
CGGGTCAACCGAGAGGAACGCTCAACGTCCAACGTTAAACAACGCAGCGTTCATTAACGGGCGCAGGCGCCGGGTCACTGCCCGCCAGGCAACTTTGGTTCCCGCTACGCCGGGCTGCGAAATGTGCGGGCTAACACGGCCCATCACGCTTCGCGGACCGTCGCTTTGACAGCCTCTTTGAACCGGTTCACGACCTGCTGATGCGCCGCGTTGACCTCCGCATCAGTGAGGGTTCTGTCCGGACTCCGGTAGGTGAACGCGTACGCCATGCTCTTGTGGCCGGGCGGCACGTGCTTGCCGCGGAACACGTCGAACAGTTCAACACTTTGCAGAAACGGCGGTTTGGCCTGTTTAACAGCCGCAAGAACTGCGTCGTGGGTAACGCTTTCAGCCACAATCATCGCGACGTCCCGGCGAACGCTGGGGAACAGCGGCAATGGTTTGAACACGCGGGTGGTATTGCGAAGCCGAAGCAGTTCGTCGAGGTCAAGCTCGGCAAGCAGGACCGGCTGTCGGATATCGTACCGTTCCGCCAGTGGCGGCAGCACGCGGCCCATCTGGCCCAGCTCGATTCGGCCAAGATGAATTGTCGCAGATTCAACGAACAGGGCTGTTCTGTTGGCGCGGCTTGCGTAACTGACGCCACGAACCCCGTAACGGTCCAGAAATTCTTCGATAATCCCTTTTAGATCGAACAAATCATAAAGCGCATCACGGTTTTCACCGGTCCAGAACGGGCTGCTCCTGCGCCCTGTCAAAGCCATTGCAACCCGGCGGCGTTCCAGCACCGACGGCGCGTTTTTGTCTTTGGCGGCATTTTCACCCTTGAACGCCGGTCTAGTGAACACGCGGCCGATCTCGAACAAAGCGACGTCTTCCGTTTTCCGACTCACGTTGTGCCGCAAAGAATCGAGCAAGCCGGGCAACAGGCTTGGCCGCAAAACGTTCATATCGGCGCTCAACGGGTTCTCCAGCGGCACAATCTCAATGCACACAAGGCGTGCCGCGTCCTCGCTGACAAGAGTTTGGCCCTGGGCTTCGTTCAGGCCGAGCCCGGCCAAAATCCGGCGTGCTTCGGCCAAATTATCATGAACCGGGTCATACTCGTTGGCGCCACGCGCGCCACGCGGCGTGGACGCCGGGATTTTTTCGACCCCATGGAGACGCCCGACTTCTTCGATCAAATCCGTTTCGCGTTTCAGATCGACTCTGAAACTGGGGATCAGGAAGGTGACCGGCTGCAGTCCAGAGCCGGGAGAGCCCACCGGCCGCGGTTTGTGATCCTCGATCTTCAAGCCCAACTGAGACAGGTAATACTCGATCTCCTCCTGTTTAAGTTCCAAGCCGAGCAACTCGTTGACCTTGTGATGGCGCAGCATGATGCGGACGGGCGTTGCCGGTTTGGGATAAGCATCGACCACGCCGCGTGCGAGCCGGCCGCCGGCTGTTTGAAGGATGAGTTGCGCGCAACGGCGGCTGGCCCAATCGGTGTTGCCAAGGTCAGCGCCGCGCTCAAATCGATACGACGCGTCCGTGCGCAGCCCCAGCCGCTTTGAAGTGCGGCGGATATTGGTGGGCTTGAAATAAGCGCTCTCGATGAGCACATCGACGGTTTGGTCGTTGATCTCCGAGTTGCGGCCGCCCATTACGCCTGCCAGCGCAATGCCTTTTTGTTCATCGGCAATGAGCAGCATTTCTTCGCTGAGGACACGCTCCTGCTCGTCAAGGGTGACGAACCGTTCACCTGCAGCGGCTCTGCGCACCACAATCGTTGGCACGCCGGCGGCGTTCCTTGCGATCAGATGGTAATCGAATGCATGCAGTGGCTGGCCGCACTCGAGCATGACGTAATTGGTCACATCGACCACGTTGCTGATGCTTCGCAACCCAACGGCCTCGAGCCTCACGCGCAACCAGTCGGGGCTTGGCCCCACCTTCACCCCGAGCACAACCCGCGCCGTGTAACGTGGGCAAAGCTCGGCGTCTTCGATCCGGACCGCGACCAGCTCAGACGCTGCGGGCCCTGTCTGGTCTTCCTCGAAGCTCACGTCGGGAATGCGGAGCGGATTTCCGGTGATCGCGGCGATTTCCCTTGCGATGCCAATAACGCTGTTCAGGTCGGGCCGGTTCGGCGTGATTTCAAGATCGAACACAGCATCGCTTCCGGCGCGGCCAAGAAACTCGGCAAAAGGCTGCCCAACCCTCGCGTTCTCGGGCAAAATCATCAAACCTGCCGCGTCCTCGGATATTCCAAGCTCTTTTGGAGAGCACATCATCCCGTATGATTCCACGCCCCGGATTTTGCCCACTTTGATTGTGAACGGTTTTTCCCCCGGCTGCGCCGGCAGGGAGTATCCGGGCAGAATGAGAGGAACTTTGTCGCCGACCTTGAAATTGCTGGCGCCACAAACAATCTGTCTTTCGCCCTTTCCGTCTGCGACCCGGCACACGGTGAGTTTGTCGGCATTCGGGTGCCTGTCGATCGACAGAACCTGGGCGACCACTATGCCTTCGAGTTCTCCGCCGAGTTTCTGGACGCTTTCGACTTCCATGCCGAGCATGGTGAGGCGTTCGGCCAGTTGATCCGGCGTAAAATCAAAATCGACGTACTGTCGAAGCCAGTTGAGCGTGACTTTCATGTGCGCTTTCGGCTGCTTGCAAAGCCACAATCATATGCAACCGCCGCTGGTGTGCCAAAGAAAAACTGCTGCCTGGCGAAGGCTCCCCAGGGCAATTTCATTTGCAAGGCCGCGTTGGTCATGTGAGGGTTGGCGCCCTAATTCCATGCTTCCCGGCCGCTCAACAGTTGGACCGCCCCAGATTTTCCCCTCAACAGTCCTGCCAGTCCACTCGCTCAACCCGCTGGCCGTTATTCAATCTCCTTGAGCGGTCGAGTCACAAGTTTGATCATTTCATCAACGCCGGTCCTCCTGCGCCAACTCGGCAAACTCTCAGCCTCGGTCAGGCCCCTGGCCCGGCAAATCTCAAACAATCCGTTCGCTACGTTCCTCAAAACCCCCATCGCCCATCCCCCAGTGC
>JARYMD010000469.1 GCA_029907285.1 Verrucomicrobiota bacterium
CGATTCGCCCGCGACGTCACGGGCTAACGCCAGAACTGAGCGATCCCGCCCAGCGGGCGGGATTCGCTCCAGTGATCTGGTTAGCCCCTCCTTTCATTTCTCTTTCGTCTGAACCACGCCACCAACACTCCTCCCCCAACCAGCAATGCAAACGTCGAAGGCTCCGGGACTGCTCCCGCGAAAATCGGCATGTCTGGGCGCGTCTCGTAGGCCCAGTCCAGAATCCAACTCGGTGGGTTCAAGAAGAATCCATCGTCTGACGGACCGGCCGTTCCCCCGCGAATTCGTACCCAGCCGTAGTGCCAATCGTCGCCGATCTGAAACTGAATCCCCATGAATGCCGTCGTCCCGTAGAAATATCCGACAGGAAACGGCCCCCCGTTAATGGCATCAGTAATGTATGAGCCGACTAGGAGGGCGCTGCCGTACGCGTTTGGCGCGTCGTGAGCAGCCCAGAGAAGTTCTGGAATCAAAGTGCCGCCAATTGAATAGCCGGCAGGCAACGGAGCCAGGCTGCTACCTCCATCCGCCATCCATGTATGTGGGATTACTAAGAGCCGAGTAGAACCGATGCCAGAAACGTGCGTTGCCCAGTAACTACCCGCTATGTACGAGGCATCGAAGAAACGAAAATCCCCCCGCCCGTCGCCGTTCAAATCCGATTCCCTGCCGAAGTATCCCCACAACGGCTCGGTTGGCTGATAATAGGCAATGGTCCCTTGGGCTGGTGCCAAGTTGGCTGGTGCCAGCGCAGAGACCAGCACCAGCCAAAGGCGAGCAACGTGGCTCACTGTGCGCCGTCGGCTCATTCCACCTCCACCACGCGGTAGAAGCGCCGCCCGTCCGGGCCGTCCATGTCCACTTCGACCGCCGTGTTCGTGCTGATGGCACAGATTACGTCATCCCAATTCGTCCAGCTTGCGCCTTCCAGATTGTTCAAATACTGAACTTGATACAGTTGCCCGACTACGGACGGCCATGAGAACGCAAGCTTGTTGCTTGCGGTCACGCTGGGCTGCGACAGAACTAGTGGCGGTTTGGCTTGGGCATGCCCGCCACTCATCGTCCATGTAATCCACTGCCCGCCACCAGCCAAAGTCCCTTTGTGCGTTATGCGGACGAGATACGTGCCCGTCACCGTGTTGGTAACGACGACCTGCTCCACGTTGTTCCGGCTGTCATCCCCCGTCGTCGCGGCGGCGGCGCGAGCCAGGGCGCTCTGGTTGGTCAGGTCCGGGTTTAAGACGTAAGGGAAGTTCGTAGTCCCGCTGGGCGCGATCACTTGCATGTCCACGTCATTTACGAGTCGTGTTGCCGGGCTGTCAATCACGGCGTTAGTCTGCGGCAGGCCGGCAGGGTCCGTCCAGACGATGGTAAATCGCCCCGTTTGCCCTGCTGCGAAAGGCACCGGAATCTCAATGCTTCCTCCGTTGGGCAGGAATATCTCCTTGAGGAAGCTCTTCCAGCCATTCGTGGCATTGTTCCGCACCAACTCCGCCGCCCGGCGCGTGTTCATCAATCCCCAGCCAAACCGGTAGTCGGGACCGGGATGGTCGCCCGCCTCGTCGGCGGTCTGAATCACCAAAGCCTTCATCGTGGAGGCCAGCCACGGGCGGGCGTTGGGGTGAAGCGTATTGCGCAGTTGGTTCAGCAGGTTGATGGAGCCGCTGATGGCAGGCGCGGCGAAGCTCGTGCCTGAACCAACTACGAAGTCTATGTCCGATGCGTTTCCTGCCATGATGATGTCGGTGCCAGGAGCGACGATGTCCGGCTTGAGTCGCCCGTCGTCGGTCGGGCCGAACGGACTGTAAGGGCCAATCCGCACACTCGCCGGACCGGTGTAACCGGCCACCAAATTGCTGACATTGCCGACCGTTAGCACGTTCTTGGCGCAGCCTTGCGGGTGGAGCGAATCATATACGCCCGCGTCGCCGTCAATCGAACGGGTAACGCCGCTGACGGGAATGAAATTATTGGGCGGAACGAATACGTAGTGGTTGGTCGGTTGCACCGGCGGGCCTTCACCGCCACTGTTCCCAGGTGTCCACACAGGCAGGTACATCCGCGCCGCATAAGCATTCGTGTCGATGCTGTAAGCCTCCGTGGTGTAAGCCCCAAACTTCCAATCCACCGTTTGGCTGACGTTGGTGTCTCCAAACCAGACCCACGCTCCGAGCCACTGCCAGCCGCATCTGGCGCTGTAAGAGTGGTTGGAAATCCTGGGATTATTGGTCGCCACTTGGCTGGCCATTTCGCTCACGTCGTTGCTCGAATTGTTTGAAACTACTGGCGCAGCGTATGACATGCCTTTGGCGGCTTGGGGATTCGTGACACCAACCGGGTAGATGATGGTGTACAAGCCCGCCGCGTTCAGAACCGAAGCAACTGCCGTGGCGTGCGACTCCTGGTTGGTCGTCCCATCCCCTACCGACACGCGGCCTTGGAACTCTTGGTGCGTCAATCGCGGGATGCCACCGGCTTCCCACAGGCCGATGGGCGTGTTCGTGCCGGTGAGGCTAAATCCAGCACCGCCGCCCGGCCACACCGCCGCCGTGGCGATGGACACGGCCTGCGTGAGCGAATCGCTCATGTTCCACAACGGCTGGCCCTCCACGAAACTGCTGAGAACCGCCCGCTCACCGTTTGGGAAAATTAGTTCCGCGGGTGTGCCAGTCTTGGCGGCGGTTTCCAACGTCGCCTGATACTCGGCGTTGAACTGTGCGGCCAAGTCCAGCAAACGAGAACGGGTGTGCGCTTCCGTGGCTTCGCGGCCCGGCGGCTCGCCGGTGTACGAGGCCAGCGGCTTGACCAGCCACGGGGCAACTTTCTCCTTGTTGGCTTTCCAAACGGCTTCCTGTGCGGCCTGCCGCGCCGTACGTTCTGCCTCCGCCAACAGCGGATTGGCGGCGATGGCTTTGGCCAGCGCGTCGGCCTCCTGCCGCCGTTTTCGGGCCTCGGCTTGCTCCGGCGTGTCGGGAATGGCCGTGTCGTCAAAGACGAAAATGCCCGGCGCAATCTCGACGACTTCGAGTTCGGGA
>JARYMD010000046.1 GCA_029907285.1 Verrucomicrobiota bacterium
CTGTTGTGAAGGGTTGGAGGGGTTTTGGTGCGGGCGCAGCAATAGAGTGACAGACACGGTATTTGTGGTGGCGCCGTCGAACCGGGCTGGACTGGCCTTGTGGCGTAGTGAGTGAAGTTCCCGGGGATCGTTGTGAGGGGTTGGCGGTGGGTTTGGAGCGGGCAGAGCAATAGAGTGACAGGCACGATATTTTGGCCCGACTCAATGCCACTGGTCTGGTTAAGCCACACTGATCAGAGCGCCGGTCAGGGATTCATTTGGGGAATTGAGTGGGCATTGAAGTTGCGAATGTATCCTGAGAAGAAGCCCAGTTTTGCTGAGGTCTGACGTTACCGCGTAAATGCAGCGGAGCGCGGCGCGTTCGGTCGGTCTGAGTTCGAGCCTCGCCGAATCACACTTGCTTCTCCGTGGTTGATGTCTTGGGCTTGTCCAAGAGCTTCAGGCGCGGCCACGCGGCTCGCATGTATTCAACGGCGCTCCACGCTGTGACAAGAACAAGAATCGTTGCAATTGCGATGCGCCCCCGGCTTGCGGCATCTGGCAGGCCCCTGTCGGCGGACCATGCAAGCACGACAATCGCCAGGAACCCGATTCCTTGCACCCATGCCTTCAGCTTTCCGGAGAACCGTGCTGATGTTCGCCCGCCTGTCCGCGCAAGCACGATTCGCGAGTAAGCGACCAGCAGGTCGCGAGCTGTCATGACGAATGGGACAACTATTGTCACCCAGCCAGCTAGGGCAAGGGCAAAATATATGGAAAGACGAGCAAGCGAATCGGCCAACGGATCAAACAGCCCGCCCAGTTCGCTGGCTGCACCAGTTCGACGCGCAACAACCCCATCCAGCAGGTCCGTCATTTCCTCAGTGATCCCGATCGCCAACAGAATAATCAGCGTCGTTGTCGCAACTCGCCCCGCATGCACGGCAAAGCCCACGCCCGCGCAAAACGCAGCGGCCAACCAGATTCGGCTAAACGTCAACCAATGATGCATTTATCGAATAATAGCCACGGTTAGAAAACCGTGGTTTGTGCATTGCCGTCAATACTTTACCTGAGAATCCGCCGCCTTGCGATCACGAAACTGGAATGAGCAAGGCGGTCCCGGCTGCGCTGTGCCACGTTACACCGGGACAGCCCACATCGATGCAATTCGGGAGGCAGCGTGGCGGCAAAAAAGCCGCCGCAGTTACGCGGCGGCTCGCTCAAATTCGGTCAAAACCTGATCAGAAACCAAATCAGGATTTTCGGACTCGGCTCAGCACGAGAAGCCCAACCGCACCCGCGCCTACCAGAGCCAACGTGGAAGGTTCGGGTACTGGGGCGACAACCACACCGTACATGTTGCGGCCGGCGTTGTCTGCCTGGTAAAGCGAGAATGTGCCGGCATCGAAATTCTTGTAGTACACCGAATACCACTGGTTAATAGTTCCGTCAGCTCCCTCATCAATAGCCACTTCGTCCGGAGTTGCGGGGTCTTTGGCTCGGTTGAAGCCGTTCGCGGTCGGGGTCCATGCGCCATCGAGAATCCACTGCATGCTGGTTGGGCCGAAGGTTGGTGGGTTTGCGTTGTCCCCGTCGGAGAGCCGGTTATCTATCAGCATGTAAACAGTCACAGGTGAGCTTACTGTGACATCCAAGCGATAATCGGCGTTGTCCCGGTTATCATTGCCAGACATGATATACTCGAATCCGACCAAGTACCCGGGGACTGGAAGGTTGTTTGCCGTGTCATCCAGATAGCGGTGATTGCGATCCACGAACGCGGGCGCACCACTGCCGAAGGTTCCAGCGGTGTAAGGGTCCCCGATAGCGAGACCGGGAACGGGTTCGTTTGGAACGGTCACGCTCCATGTTTGCCCCGTCCACTTGGCGAGAATGGTATCCGTCGGTTCGTTATCGCCGCCGGTTTCAACCACGTCGGTGATAACACCGGCGTTGAGTGACAATGCCATTGAGACACCAAAAACAGTGGATGCAATTCTTCGCGTGACGGTGGTGAGTTGGCTGGTTGTTTTCATGTTATCACGGTTGTTTGTTCTTGATTCAGGCCAGGTACCGTTTGCCGAACAACATCGACAACGGGGCTGAGTTTGATCAAAACGCAATTCCAGCGCAAGCTTTTTTTACTGCGCCGTGGCGTCATCCGGCAGCCGGAAATTTGAGAGTTTGCGGCGCTCGCGCAAATGGTCCAGAATAGCTGTCCAAATACGAAGCGGCTCCGCCATGACATTATGTTTTTTTCAAGAATCTGCGCAATCATCGCAAGCAATCCGCTTGTTCAATATTGTCGTCAGACTGTTCAGTCGCAGACCGCAACCCGCTCCTCCCCGTTGGCGACCAAGTCGCCCCGGGCAGAGCCGCTCGACGAAGCGGTGCTCCTGCATCCGACGGAGTTGTCTCGAGCGAAGCGTTCGGCTGCGGCTGTGCAGCGCTGATCGGACACGCCAACCCGCATCCAGCCGACGCACATGGTTGTTAATGCTGCTTTTTTCCGTCGTGGTTTTCGGGTCGGCCGCCACTGCCCGGGAAACAAGAATCTTGAATGTGTCTTATGACCCAACACGCGAGTTCTATCGCGAATTCAACGCGGCTTTTGCCGCTCATTGGAAAGAAAAAACCGGTGACACCGTCACTGTCCTGCAGTCGCACGGTGGGTCAGGCAAACAAGCCCGCGCCGTAATCGACGGCTTGCCAGCGGATGTTGTCACACTGGCTCTTGCGTACGATATCGATGCAATTGCCATTCAAGGGAAACGACTCGCCACAAACTGGCAGTCCAGACTCCCCCAGAGGAGCGCGCCTTACACATCAACGGTTGTGTTCATGGTCCGAAAAGGCAACCCAAAGAACATCCATGACTGGGATGACCTGATCAAACATGACGTCCGCGTTCTCACCCCGAACCCCAAAACCTCCGGGGGTGCACGCTGGAACTACCTCGCTGCTTACGGCCAGGCGCTCCTCAAGCATAATGGCAGCCACCCCGCCGCCATTGAGTTCGTGACAAAACTCTTCCAGCGCGTCCCAATTCTCGACACAGGCGCGCGGGGCGCAACTTCCACCTTCGTGAACCGCGGTGTCGCAGATGTTCTGATAACATGGGAAAACGAAGCGTTCCTCGCTCTCAAAGAACACCCGGCTGAAGGGCTCCAGATAATCGTCCCGTCCGTCAGTATTCTCGCCGAACCATCTGTCGCGGTCGTGGACCGCGTTGTCCAACGACGCGGTACCGAATTGGTCGCTACTTCCTACCTGCAATTCCTGTATTCCGAGACCGGACAATCAATCGCCGCACGCCATTTCTTCCGCCCGCGAATGAAATCCGTAGCACGCACTTTCGCCGACCGGTTCCCGGCGATGAAGCTTTTCACCGTCGAAGACGTCTTCGGCGGGTGGCAGGCTGCCCACAAAGCTCACTTCAGCGATGGCGCGACTTTCGACCGAGTTTGCGGCATGACACGGGAATGATTTTTTTATTGACAAACGGCGGGACATGTAAATACTTTGTACTTACATTGCATGGGCGATTGATATACATGACCGGCGATTATGGAGTTTGATTGGTCAAATCCGCCCTTTGAATTGCAAAGCTCTTTGACCCAGCGTGACATCGAAGAGTCGTTCGAAGACCCTTTCGCGGTCCGATTGATGCCAGATTCAAGCCGGTTCTCTGTCCAAGCACGGTTCTTTAACTTGGGCAGATCAGCTTCTGGAATAGGCATAATCAGCCTCTACCGTACCAACGGCAAGCTTATCAGGGTCATCTTCGCTCGGCCTTTCGTCCTGGAAGAACAGTTCTTTTATCAGCGCAAAGTAAACCAAATGTTGGCCCAGTAATTGCATGCAGTAAGCAAGCAAAACGCCCCGGTTCCTGTGGGAACACAGCCGCCGGGCACAAGTTATGACCTTGGTATCTCGATGGGAAGACGTGCCGCTGTTCGACGACGAAACAGCCGAGGCAGCCTTTTGGTCTGATGCCCGCTTGGACCTCCGCCTCATGGAAGCTTCGGTCGCCGCCAGCTCCGATTCAACAGAATCGGTCACCATCACGCTGCGGATAGACCCGCGCATGTTGGCCAAGATCAAACGCTTGGCTCGAATGCGTTACCTGAACTACCAAAGCATGATCAAACAGTGGCTCAGCGAAAGACTTGAACAGGAAATGCGTGATCGATCACAGACCTGACTACCGCCCGGTCATTTCACAACACGCATGATATGAAATACTTAAACGCAAAATCAGCAAACCAGAAGGCAACGGCCCCATCCCGGTCTCAGCTTGCACGTGGCTTCACCCTTATCGAGGTTCTCACTGTAATTTCCATAATCGCCCTCCTTGCCGCGATAGGCGCCGGCATGAGCGGCATCGCAAGCTGGAAAGCCAAAGAAGCCAACCTCACCGCCGAACGCGACAAACTGGTCACGGCCATCGAAACTTACCATGCCGACCTTAATCAGTATCCACCAGACAACGCAAAGAAAGACGCTTCATACACCCCGGCCATAAATCCGTTGTACTACGAATTGATCGGCACTGTGTCGTCCAACAAAGGCGCAGTGTACCACACCTCGGACAGACAGGAAACCGTCACAACCGACGAAATCAAAGCGGCCTTTGGAATCGGGGGATTTCTTAACGCAGCAGAGCCACCGGCCGCTCCGAAAAACTACCTGCCAAATCTCAAGGCAAAACAGCGCAGAGAAATCGCACTCCCAAATGCAAAAGACATCGAGCTGTTGGCGGCCCCGGTGGATTGGCCGGTCAAGTACGCCAAAGAAGCTCCCCTGGCTGGGAAACTGGCCTCAACCGCGCCCCCAACACAGCTCCAGATCAACCCGTGGCATTACGTCTCCTCCAACCCAACTAATAACGTGAACGGATTCGATCTCTGGGTGCAGGTCGTTTACCGCGGCCAAAGAAAATTGATCGCCAACTGGAAGGAGTAAGGATTTGCTTATGCAAAACTTTCGCCACGCTCGTTCGCTGCCGCTCCGCCGATGGGTTTCGTCGCGCCGAAAAGTCCCGATCCACGTCCGAACCGGGTCGCGCTTGCCGCGATCCGGCTGCCAGGCTGAATTTACCATGGAAAGATTGTTGGTTTCGACATATACAGACCAAAATTCCACGCACCCAAGGACCACTATGAAAAAGATGCTCGTGATCAACCGTCGCCTGGCGCGCGGCTTCACATTGATTGAATTGCTGACTGTAATTGCCATCATAGGCGTTCTGGCGTCACTTACTTTGCCCGCAATCAGCAAAGCGAAGGAAAAGGCCCAGATCGCAATAGCAAAAAAAGATATTCAGGTCCTTGTCGGGGCAATCAACTCATACAACGCAACCTACAACCGCATGCCAGCTTCAAAACAAGCTCAGGCGGCTATCGATGACAATTGCCCTGATTTTACCTACGGCACGGTTTTGCGCACGGGCGCAACCACGCCACTCTTGGACCGCCTTGGCAACCAGCTTCCATTGATCCAAAACCTCGGCATCAACAGAAATGAGAACAACGGCGAACTCATTGCAATCCTGCGCGATCTCGAACGGTTTCGAGATGGCACCCAAACCGTAAATCCCAACCACTCACTGAATCCAAACAAACAGGATTTCCTCGACTTTAAAGACCTCGATTACCAGCGTCCCCCGGGAGCGGGCCCGGCTCTCTACAAGCCGGGTGGCATCGGGCCGGACGGAGTTCTTAGAGACCCGTGGGGCAACCCTTACATTGTTACCCTGGATTTGAACTACGACAACCACACCCGCGACGCATACTACAGAATGGAGGCTGTCTCACTGATGAGTGGCGACATGGGGTTCAATGGCCTGCGACGCGCCAGCCCGGTAGGGCCGGGCGACACATCGCCAAACCGATTCGAGGCCAACTCGACTGTCATGGTGTGGTCATTCGGACCCGACGGAATGATCGGAAAACGCGACGCCGCAGGTTACAATGTCATGGCCAAAGCCAACGAGGGCTTCAACAAAGACAACGTCCTTAGCTGGAAGTAAAGCAGCACAACAGGAGATGCTCATGGCACCTCAGCCCAAAATCCGACCGCGCGCGCCTTGCCGGGCCTCGAAAGCGTTCACGTTGCTCGAGTTGTTGGTTGTGGTTGGCGTCATCGCACTTCTCGCCGCCACCAGTGTGCCTGCCATCCGGAGCATCTCCAGAACCAATATTGTCGCTTCAGGCAACCGCCAAATGCTTGATGATCTTGCCTATGCGCGGCAGCTTGCAATAAGCGGACGCAGAACGGTGTACGTCATGTTCGTGCCTCCGACAATGCGGTTTCATTTTGACACCGTCCGCAAGGAAGTCAGAAACACTGTCCAACAAAGGCAGATTCTCCGCCAAATGACAAACCTTGTCACCGGCCAGTACACGGCCTATGCACTCTTCTCCCGCAGAACTGTGGGTGATCAGCCCGGACGGCAAAACCCGCGGTACCTCACCCCATGGAAATACCTGCCCGATGGCATCTTCGTCGCAACCAACAAGTTCATCGACCTCGGAGATGAATGGGTCAAAGAAGTGGATAAGCGCTACTCGAAACAGTACACCAACCGGCCTTTGCCGTACGCCTACTTTCCTTTCCCCACGGCCACCAGCCCCGAACTCCGGATGCCTTACATCGCTTTCGATCCGGCTGGCAGAGTTTTCTACGAGGAACGCAAATACCCTGCGGGCAAAGATCAACAGGACGCGTGGATCACACTCTCACGGGGAAGCATATTCTATCCCAAGAACGCCCAGACAAGATGGGCCTTCGACCTGTCATCACCCCCAGACGTCGTTGAAACGCCCAAAGGCAACCGCACCGATATCCGCGTCAATTGGCTCACCGGCCGAGCCCAGGCCGAGGAGGCGAAGCTGAAATGAACACAGCCAAAGTCCATCCAAAGCGCCCATCAGCCCAACCGCCACAAGAGCGCTGGACTTCCACTGCCCAACACACTGACAAGGGCCTTTGCCCCGGACCCAGTGGGCTCCAGGTGCCGGCGCCGGCCCTGCCCAATTCCGCTTTCACCATGGTCGAAATTGCCATCTGCATCGCTATTATTGCGTTCGCCTTGGTGGCAATAATCGGAGTTCTGCCAACCGGTCTCCAGGTCCAGAAACAAAACCGCGAGGATACAATTATCCAGCAGGAGGGCGCGTTCTGGATTGAAGCCATCCGGAGCGGCGCACAAGGTCTTGACTACCTGACCAACCTGGTCGATGTCATCCACACAGAAACGTTTTCTCAGGTGCTGGGACAGCCCGGCGGCACTCTGACCATGGCTGACGCAACCTATGGCCAGGGTTTCAGAAACGGGCGCGATATCGTGGGATTGTTAGGCCTGCCGAAGCTGTTCTTCTACACAAACGAACGCGGCCAGTCGATGCTGTTCAAGTCCCGCTCCACTTTCGCCTTTGTCCGTGCGCTTGCCGGTTCGGCAATCGAAAAAGTGCCGAAAAACGACTTCGCTTTTGCCTATCGCATTTCAACGGAACTGGTGCCGTTCAGTCCGCTGGCGGGTTTCAATACGAATTTCAGTGTGCCAAATCTTGCGCCGGCAGAATGGGCAGCCAGATCCAACGCGTTCCTCAGAGCAACCTTGCTCCGCCAAAACGCTTACGAACTCAAGGTGACCTTCGCGTGGCCGGTTTACCAATCCAGAACCGGCGTCCGCGTCGGCAACAATCGGAAAACATTCCGAACCCTTGTCAGCGGCACTTTGTGGCGGACAAATGTTGATTACTTGCAGCAACACGATCTGTTTTTCATCCAACCTTCACAATTCGCCATCGGCCAATGAACCCCTACCGCTGCCATACTGGACCCTGCCATTGCCCAAGTCGCGCTTTCTCGCTGATGGAACTGCTGCTGGCGGTGTCCATTTCCGTCGTCATAATCGGCGCTCTTTATACGGTTTTCCACCACACCCAGCGCGCCCTGCTGTCCAGCGTTACCCAGGTGGATGTCCTCGAGTCAGGGCGTCAGGCAATGGACATCATCACGCGCGACCTCTCGCAAATATCCGCTTCTGACATTGCGGGTGCCACCAACCTTCTTTGTTTCCAAAGCCCTGCATACAAGCCGGTCCGGCAAGTGCTCGTTGGCGGCGCAGTCCGCACCAATATCCTCCACGAATTGTATTTTCTGTCCCGATTCAACAGGGATTGGACCCAAATCGGCTACCGCGTTTTGTTTGCCAGCAACGGCGTCGGGACTTTGGCCAGGCTCTCCTATGCAACAAACTTCTACAACCGAAGGCCGGATTCCAACATGCTGGCGCAAGTGGCGCGCATTGTCATCGACCAGCAACCAACAAACTATCTCACACTCGCCGAGGGCGTGATTCATTTCCATGTCCAGGCCTATGATGACATGGGTCTGCTCATGTCCTGGGACACAACCAATCGGTTCACAAACAAATGGATGTATCCGCGACTGTTGCTGGGAACGAACGTTTTCCTCTGGAAAGACCGGGAGCCGACCGAAACACGGTTTGCTTTCCTCAGCAACGCATTGCCCGCCTACCTCGAACTCGAAGTCGGCATCCTCGAACCTCGAGCCCGTGACCAATTCCAGGCTTTCGCTGCAGGGTCTGTCATGGCCGAGCGGTTCATTTCAAACCGGGCCGGACAGGTTCACCTGTTCAGACAGCGAATCCCGCTGCGCGAATCTTCGCCTTTCTATACCAAACTTCCATGAAGCATCAGTCCCAAAAAGGTGTAGCTCTCGTCATCACACTGGTGATGCTGGCAGTGGTCACTTTGATGGCCCTAACCTTTCTCGCCGTCAGCCGCCGCGAACGCGCTGCCGTGACAATCGCCGATGACCAGACAGTGTCGCGCTTGATGGCTGATGCCGCGCTCGAGCGCGTCAAGGCTGAAATCGTCACCCGGATGATGGCATCAGGCAGCCTCTTGACCTACGACTTCGCAGTCTCCACCAACTTCGTAAACACAAACGGTTTCAATCCGAATCTTCCAACAGACACACCCAACATCACAAACGTCAACTACGACTATCTCATTACCGGCGCGCCACTCAAAGACGAAACCCACCGCCTCCGCAACATCGCCAACCTCCAAATCGATCCCCGCCCGCCCGTCTATGTGCTCCAGGGCACCAATCTCGAGTTCAGATTCTACCTCGACCTGAACCGGAACGCGCGTTTCGATTCAAACGGCGTTTGCCCATTGCTGGGAAATGACGGGCGCCCCATTTCACCCTCCCAGTACGCCAACCTAACAGGCGACCCTGAATGGATCGGCGTCCCCGCCCAACCAGACGCCCCGCACTCAGCAACAAACCGGTTCGTCGGCCGTTATGCCTACATGGTTCTCCCCACCGGCAAGAGCTTGGACATTAACTTCATGCACAACAACACAAAGGCCGGCAAGTCAGACCCGCAAATGCGTTCCATCGGCTACCTGCGGAACCAGGGCGCCGGCCCATGGGAACTCAACCTCGCCGCATTCCTCTACGATCTAAACACAAATGTCTCCCGTGAATATGATTATCGCGGTTTCCGCACCTTCGCCCGCAACACCGATTCATTCGCCGACGCACTCGCTTTCCTCCGCTACCGATACGACGGTGACTACCGCAACCTTGCTCCGGCCAGAAACTGGTTCTACACCACAAACGGCTTGTCCGTCGCAAATGCGCTCCGCTTCGATCTTGTTGACAGTTACACCGACGGCCCGGCTTTCGATGGCGTTCTGCCGCTTACATCGGACAACGACGATGTCACCACCCCGTGGGCCGGTAGCGATTCACCGAAAAGTTATTTCGAGTTCAATGATTTCTTCAACACAAACAAAGTCCCCGTCTCATGGCTTGGGAATCTCTTGCTGGTCCAAAACGGTCTTTCCACCTACGACCGGTACACTTTCTATCGGCTCCTGTCACAGTTGGGAACCGACTCGCCCCCGCCAACGCGCACCAAAATCAACCTGAACTATAACAATCTGCCCCCTTACAACTCGACAAATCTCGTGCCTTGGACGCCCTTGGCGTTCTTCACAAACGTTGCAAACAGGCTGATAGAAGCGTCCCGCACCACCAATTTCGTGCTGTTCAGCACCGGCAGGATCGCCACGAACGCGTTCCTCGGAGAGCATCTGGTCCGGCCAGGCTTGCACGTAAACCGAATACAGGTTTATCCGTTCAATGAGTACTCTCCTGCCCTCCACCGCCTCCTCCAGCTTGCGGTCAACCTATACGACGCCACCACAAACAACCCGGCTACCCCTTACCCACAATTACCAACAGTCCTGAGACCTTTGTTCTCAGGTTCAGGCACAAACATTTACATCTCAGGATACGAAGAGGTTACCGACGCGTCTTTCCTGGATCGGATGCGGCTTTATGATCTCAACATCCCCGAGGACCGCGCGCGACTCACAAACGATCCGCTCGCCGTCGTCTATAATATCCCGTTCCTCATAGGCGCAAAGAAAGGCTTCCCCAATTTCAACGAGTTCGCCCTCCAGAATGTTGCCCAGTTGACGCGCAAACTCGAACTTCGCAAGCCGTCCCCCGGCGCACGGCCAAATCAAACCAACATCCTGTATCAACTCACGTTGTCGAATCAGTTTGGCCTCGAATGCTGGAATTCATATACCCAGGACTTTTCGCGTTCGCTCAGGCTCAAAGCCGCCGGTGACCTGTTCGTGATGGTTTCGAACACGCTCAGCCCGGGTTCGATCCTCCGTTACGTATCGAATCATTACGAGACAAATATCTTTCTTCCCAACTGGCCGGCTCGAGAGTTCAAGGTGCCAATCCACCGCGGTCTTGTGATTGCCAGCAACGAGGTTTACAACCCACTCACCAGCTCCCTGCAGTTCGCCGGCACCAACCTCAATTTCATCCCCGGCCTTGGCTTCTACGTCCCGTACATCAACGTGTATCTGACAAACAGGTGCTATTATGCACTTATCGACCAAAGCGTCGTCCCAAACCGGATCATCGATTTCGTCTGTCTCGGCAACATGGGGACTGCGTTGGACCTCACCAGAGAACTCGCCGGACGCGCACAATCGGTCACCGTGGCAGGTGGTTTGACCGAGCCAGCCAATCTTTGGGGTACAAATACGGCGGGCTTGCAAAACCAGGTCGAAATCTCACTGGGCAACATCCCGGTAAGCTCGCAGCAGTGGCGCAGTTTCAGCCAGGTTGGCGCCGAGGGACGCGACAAAGAGAAGAGCATCGACCGATTACGCCTGTTTTGCGGGCTTACTCCGCTTGTGTACCAGTCCGGCCGTGCCCTTGCCGAACTCAGCGCAGAGGTGGGCAACAAGCTTGCAGTACAAGCCGGCTTTTCACCTACACGCAAGATTTACCAGGACCTTTCATGGCAGGCAAACGATCCGCTTGTCCACTACACACTTGGAGACTTGCTTGATCCGTTCAATCCGCCCGGCGATCCAAACCGGACAAATGCCATCCGATTCGCAATTCCGCCGGAAATCGCCCTCACAAACTCGAACCTCGGCATCCTCAACGAAAGGTACAGACCATGGGGCGGCAACCCCAATCAATCTGTCGATCGTATAGCACGCGATTTGAGATTCAAAGACCCGCTCATCACTCAGTCAGACGACTGGCAATTCCCAACCAACAAATTTCCGAATGTCGGATGGATCGGCCGTGTCCACAGAGGTACCCCGTGGCAAACTGTCTATCTCAAGGCCGACATAGCCCCCACAAAAGACTGGTTCCGCTGGGCCGGAAGCTATGGCACGCATCCAACCAACGACTGGAACATAGTCGAGTGCTTCACAACAGCTCTGAACGACAACTCCGCGCGCGGGCTTCTGGGTGTCAACCAGGCCAACCTCGCCGCGTGGTCAGCAGTCCTGAACGGCCTCATGATCGCCATCCCAACCAATGACGTCGGCGGCGTGCAATCAATCCTCATCGGCCCGCACCCGCCACCGCCAATCGCAACAAACCTTGTTCCGGATATCGTCGCGGGCATCAACCGAACACGGGCGATGGAAGCCGCCCTTGACCCGGCCGGGCGCGGTGTGCCTTTGTTCCATCGGATGGGCCGGATTCTCGCCACGCCCGAGCTAACGTTCGGAACTGTAAGTGTTCCAAGCACCTCGCCCGGATTGTACAGAAGGTGGATTCAGCATATGCCGCGCGACGAAGTTATCGAGTGCATCCCGCAGCATATCCTCTCGCTCATCAAAGAAGATGAGCCGCGGTTCGTCGTGTATGCTTTCGGCCAGGCACTTCGTGAAGCGCCGAATTCCCTTTACCTCGGTTCCGGCACTTTCAACCGGCTGTGCACCAATTACCAGGTCACTGCCGAGTTTGTCAGCAAATCCGTCATACGCATAGAGGGAACACCGCTCTCACCACGCGCAGTGGTCGAAAGTTACAACGAACTTGTTCCGGAATGACAACCACAAACCCCAGATTTTCCATCGCTCGCGGCCTATGAAAGCCCGTACCTGGTCAATAATCAGCGTTGTTTGTTTCTGCGCCGCAATCGGCTTCTGGATGCTGGGCAATCGCACCCAGCAACGCCAAATGCAGGCCATGTCAACAAACTCAGCGCACACCGGCCTGCAGCCCGGCAATGCCACCAGCCCCGTCCGGCTGCTAAGCGCGCCCAGTCTCACCAACGGCACCGAGACAAGGAATGGTTCTGCCCCCGCAGACCCGGCAAGCCTGCCGCCATCGTCAAATCATTCGGTTCCGCACGACCCGCTGTTCCCATTCCGCCTCCGAAACTCAGACCGCAGTCTGGAAGCTTTGTCACGCAGCGACACTGCCATTCTCCTGCGCAACGCCATCATAGACACCAGCGTCGAACCTTCTCTGTCCATGCCTGCACATCTGCGAGCGGGAGATGATCCCGGCGCTTATTTGGTTCAGAGCCGGAAGCCGGCGGACAACAGTTTTCTGAACTCGTTATCAGAAATGGGCGCCGCTCTGGTTTCATACATCCCCAAAAACACGTGGCTCGTTCGCGCATCGCAAGAAGCCGCCCAGCGAATTCGATCGTCGTCCCTTGTCCGAGCTGTCTTGCCCTACGAGCCCTATTACAAGATTGACCCACAGTTGCTTCCGCTGGCTGTCAACCAAGAGCCTCTTCCCGAAGGCACCAGGCTTGTTGTTACGGCTTTCCCAGATGCAGGCCCGCAATTGAACCGGGCGCTTATCGCTCAGAACGCGAATGTCCTTGGCGAGAATCGCACACCGTTTGGCCCCCAGTTCATCGCCGAGGTTTCATCGGATGCCCTCCCCGCACTCGCTGGACGTCCGGAAGTCCAATTGATCGAACCGTGGAGCCCGCGTGTTTTACTTAATGACCTGACACGCGTGCGAATCGGCGTTTCGGACGGCACTCTCTCCACCAACACCAATTATTTCAACCTCACCGGCGACAAGATTTGGGTCAACATGAACGACAGTGCCGTCGATTCAAGCCATCCTGACCTCGAAGGCCGCGTGTTCGGCGAAACAAACGTCATCTCCGGTGACCCAATCGGCCACGGCACACATGTGGCCGGCACAATCGCCAGCTCCGGCCTGAAGAGCCCGAACGGAACCAACGCGCCAGGGTCTGTCGAAGGCGCAAGTTTTCGCGGCATGGCCCCGTCCGCAAAGCTTCTTGTCTTGCCGGTCGATCTCATCTTCGGCCCGCTGGTCTCGGATTCATACCTCCAGGAAACCGCCGCGCTGACCAACTACGTCGTGCTTCAGCGCACCAATGTCATGGTCTCAAACAACAGTTGGGGTTATGGCAACCGCTTTGACTATGACTCAGCAGCCGCCAGCTATGACGCCGCAACAAGGGACGCCGTCCCCACCATGACAGACCTGACCAATAGCCAGGCAATGCTTTTCGTGTTCGCCGCAGGCAATTATGGCAGGGGCAACGACATCGGCACGGGCGGCGAGCCCGGCACAATCAATTCACCCGCAACCGCCAAGAACGTCATAACAGTCGGCGCCATAGACAGCCCCAGGTTCATCTACTACACCAACATCACTGAAGAACTCGTAACCAACATCATCGATGACGAGTTCGTCGTCACCAATATGATGGTTACTAACATGGTCTATCTTGGCGAAACCGATAGCGATGACGAAGTCGCGCCTTTCTCGAGCCGCGGCAACGTTGGCATCGGCCTCGAAAGCACCGCCGGCCGGTTCAAGCCCGATCTTGTTGCTCCGGGTGCAATGCTCGTCTCAACTCGCCCAATCAAACCCGAGTCGGTATGGAAAGATTGGGACCCGACCATCAATGTGACAAACCAGCAGGTTAACAATTATCCGGCCCAGACCGTTCCGCACCACCAGACGAACCAGTACTCGATCTACGTCCCTGCCAATGCCACCCGCCTGACAATTGAAGTCCTGACAAATCTTGGTTCGCCCAGCCCATTCCCAACCCTGCCCATCTATGTCAATCAAGGCGATTTCCCCTACAACGTAGAACCGTTCCGCACGAACCGAGTCGTCATTCCCAATGAACGGTTCACCAACCTTGTCGAAGGCATTTGGTTCTATGGCATCGGCAATGAGACCGCCAGCAGCGTCGATTTCGACCTCCGCACAATACTCGAGTTCAGGGTCGATACCGGTTCTTATTCGAACGTGCTCAAACAGCTCTCCGATGACCTTGGGCCATATTACCGCGTCAAATCAGGCACAAGTGGCGCCGCAGCGGCCGTGTCCGGTCTCATTGCTCTTGTTCAGGAGTTCTTTGAACAACAGCTCAAAACCAATTACAGCCCCGCTCTCCTCAAGGCAATCCTGATCAACGGCGCACGGTCTCTCGGCCCACAATACAACTTTCAGGTCCGCAACAACATCAACTACCAGGGATGGGGCATCGTAAACCTCACCAATTCATTGCCGCAAACGTTGACCAATGCACTCGACAAGCCTGAATCATGGCCTGTGGCATGGATCGACCAGAACCCAACAAACGCACTCGCCACCGGCCAGACGAACCAGTACTCCCTCTCAATCGATCCCGGCGCAACAAACGGCAACCTCCGCATAACACTTGTCTGGACCGATCCCCCGGGCAACCCGGCAGCTTCGTACAAACTGGTCAACGACCTTGACCTGATCGTATCCAACAACGTTTCCGGCACGGTGTACATCGGCAATGACATCCCGGCCTCAAGTGATTTCAACCAGCCAAACTCAGTTGATAACCTCGCAGCCTACGACAATGTCAACAACGTCGAGAACGTCTTCATCCGCGCGCCCGTTGACACAAACTATACCATCCTTGTCTCTGCGCGCAGAGTCAACGTCAACGCTGTTAACACGCACACAAACGGGATCGTCCAGGACTATGCGCTCGTGGTTTCAAGCGAAACCACAAATGCGATCACTCTGAAGCCGAAAACGGAGGATTCACCCCCGGCACTGGCAGCGGCAGAGTTGACCGTCGTGACAAACGGAATACCGCTTCTTTACCAGCGCGCCGGCGCCAATTCGCCTCTTCAACTCTACCCTGTCGGCGTCACAAACCAATGGCATTTCTACGTTTTCACCAATGCCTATGTCGAAGGCATGGAAGGCGAAACGAATTTCGGCCCGTACGTTGCATTCGTCACCTTCATGCCGCCTGAATTGTCCAGGCCCAGAAATGAGGACGCCGACATCGACATGTACGTCACCCGCAGTCAAGACCCGCGCGGAAATTTGTACCAAGCCGATCAATTGCTCTTGCTTGAAACAAACGCTGTCCGATACGCGTACAAGTCGCTTTCACCCGGCGGTTCAGAAACGGTGGTTTTTACCAACGCCGCAGACGGCGAGGTGTTCTACATCGGTGTAAAAGCCGAAGACCAAAGCGCCGCTGAATACGGTTTCTTCGGCATCTCGAGCCCGGAACCGTTCAGTTCAATCGATGAG
>JARYMD010000470.1 GCA_029907285.1 Verrucomicrobiota bacterium
AATCGAAATGGCCGCCCGCGAATTGAGACACGGTTTTTTGGTGCACGTTGCACGGCGTCACTCGGCGCGCTGTATTGCGTTGGGGCACCACGCCGATGATCAAATAGAAACCGTCATTCTGCGGATGTTGCGCGGATGCGGCACCGAAGGGCTCCGTGGCATGAAACCATCGTCGCCTTCGGAAATCGACAAATCGGTTCTGCTGGTTCGCCCGCTGCTTGGCATCTCGCGCAAGGCCATTGAAAACTACGCCGCGCAAAACCGAATTCCGTTCAGACGCGACTCGAGCAACACCGCTACTGACATTGCTCGCAACTGGGTAAGGAAAAAGTTGTTGCCGTTGCTTGAACGCCGAGGTTGCCCGTCTGCGCGCGAGGCCATCCTCCGCATGGCAGACCTCGTCGGCACAGAAGCCGATTTTGTCACTGATACCGCGCGGAAATTGCTTGCGCGTTCGAGGCGGCCGCAGTTTGACGCGTTGCATTGCGCCGTGCAACGACGCCTCATTCAACTGCAGTTGCGCGAACTCGGTGTTCCGGAAAGACACGACCTGATTGAGGCTCTGCGAAATGCCCCGGAAAAGCTCGTGACAGCGCCGGGCGGAATCTGCTTGTGGCGGGACGCCGCCGGGCTCATTCGCAGAAAAACAACTGTTGCACCCGGTTTCAATCCCTCCTCGGTCAGATTGGTGTTAAGCGGAACCACGGGCAAAGCAGTCTTTGACGGCGTGACTGTACAATGGAGGATCACGAAACCTCGGATTTCAAGGTCCGGCATAAAGCGTGTTGCGGGCCGTGAACGCTTTGATGCCGACAGCGTGGGATCGGAAGTGGTGTTGCGACACTGGCTGCCTGGCGACAGGTTTCAGCCCATTGGCATGCACCAATCCGCCAAGCTCCAAAATATCTTCGTCAACGCCAGAGTGCCAAGACACGAGCGATACAACAAACTCGTGGCAGAATCACCAGGCCGCGGCATTTTCTGGATCGAAGACCTGCGCATCGGAGACAAGTTCAAGGTCCGGCCTGACACCCGCCGCGTTCTTGAATGGCGGTGGACCAGAGCAACTCCCAAGACCAAATCTCGACTATTCGAGTCAGGCTTTCAGAAAGGTGATTGAACCTCGAGCCTGACACTCAACCAGCCTAAACACCTCCAAGAGGGCGGGAGCGCACTCAGCAACTCTGCGCCTCCGCCGCGCTGTGCACTGCGCGGTTGCAAGTCGCACCCTGGAGTGCTAGGTTGCATCTGCGTAAATCCAAATGGGCGAGGATAAGAATAATGGGCGGCGAAACGACCGCCGGAATGCTGAGGTGAGAGTGCCGCCACGCGCATGGTTGCTGTGGCTGGCCATTCTCAGTCTCATACCATTGCTTGTTTTTTTCAGAAACAACAACGAGTCACGATACCGGGTTCTGAATCACCTTGAGTTCTTGAACCTCGTTGAGAGCAACCTCGTGACAGAGGCCACAATTTATTACAACCCACAATCACTCCGGCGTGAAATCATCGGCAAATACATAGACCCAGACAGCAAAAACAAAGGACCGGTCTTGTTTAAAATCGAGACCAGGCTTTCCGAACAGCTCGAAGACCGGTTGCTCAGGACAGGGCGCTTCAAGGTAGCCGAACCCAACACGGTGCTTGTTCAGCTTTTTTATGGTGTGTTGCCATTCCTCGTGTTGGCGCTGATCGTCTATTTCTTCCTCATTCGCCAGATTCGAATGGCTGGCAAAGGCGCCCTGAGCTTCGGCAAAAGCAAGGCCCGAATGCTCAGCAAAGAGAAGAACAGAACCACTTTCAAAGACGTGGCCGGAATCGACGAGGCAAAAGAAGAAGTGGCCGAACTGGTCGAGTTCTTGAAAGACCCAAAGAAGTTCCAGCGGCTCGGCGGTCGAATCCCGAAAGGAATCTTGATGGTTGGCCCGCCCGGAACCGGGAAAACTCTCCTGGCCAAAGCAATCGCAGGCGAGGCCGAAGCTGCGTTCTACAGCATCAGTGGATCTGATTTCGTCGAAATGTTCGTCGGCGTCGGCGCCAGCCGCGTCCGCGACATGTTCGAGCAAGCCCGGAAGAACACACCATGCCTCGTTTTCATAGACGAAATCGATGCCGTCGGGCGCAGCCGAGGCCATGGGTTGGGCGGCGGCAACGACGAACGCGAGCAAACCCTCAACGCGCTGCTGGTTGAAATGGACGGATTCGACACCACCGACGGCATCATAATAATCGCGGCGACCAACAGACCCGACGTGCTCGACCCCGCTTTGCTTCGCCCGGGCCGATTCGACAGGCAAATCAATGTGAACCTCCCCGACGTGCGCGGCCGGGAAGCCATCCTGCGTGTCCATGCCAAAAACGTGAAACTGGCCCCGGACGTTGACCTGTCTGTCATCGCACGCGGAACGCCCGGATTCTCCGGAGCCGAACTGGCAAATCTCCTCAACGAAGCCGCCCTCCTCGCCGCGCGAATCAACAAGAAGGCCATTACCATGGCCGAGTTGGAAGAAGCCCGCGACAAGGTCCGCTGGGGACGTGAGCGCCGAAGCCTCGCAATGACCGATGAACAGAAGAAATTCACCGCATGGCACGAGGCCGGCCATGCCCTCGTCAACGTAATGCTCGAACATACTCACCCGCTTCACAAGGTCACCATCATACCACGGGGACAAGCCCTCGGCGCCACAATGTCCCTCCCTAAAGAAGACGTCCTCAACCGCGGCCGCAAGGAAATGCTCGCAATGATCACTGTGATGATGGCCGGGCGCATCGCAGAACAGATTGTGTCCGGAGATATCTCAACCGGCGCCGCAGGCGACATTCAACAGGCCACTCAACTGGCGCGGGCGATGGTTTGCCACTTCGGCATGAGCGAAAAACTCGGCATGGTCCAGTACGGCGATGACAGCGAGTATGTCTTCCTCGGACGTGACATGGTCCGCAGCAAAGACTACAGCGAAAGCACTGCCCGCGAAATCGACGCAGAAGTCAAACGGATCATTGACGAGTGTTACGCGCGCGCAAGCG
>JARYMD010000471.1 GCA_029907285.1 Verrucomicrobiota bacterium
TGAAAAGAGGCCTGCCAAGAGCGGGTCGAAACCCAGAGTCTATGCGGCAATTCACGGCGACAAGGTCGTGTTCGCCCACAACCAAGGCCGTGTCGCAGAAGCGCTCGACGTGCTGGACCGGGTTGTCCCGAATCTTTCTTCGAACTCAGCTTTCGCCAACTTTGGCAATGACGGGTCGTTCATTCACGGCGCAGCAACCAAGTTTGACGCGAAAACCGGCGGCCCCAATGCAGAGGTTTTCAGGCAATCCAAAGGCATGCGCGTCGCCATGGGCGAAAAGGATCGGCAGTTGACAACGTCGCTTGTTATTGAGGTTGGGAACGAAGAGGTCGCAAGGCAACTCGAGGCTGTTTGCCGGGGCATGGTTGGGCTGATGGCCCTTCGCCAGGACCACCCCGAATTGCAAAGGATTGCTCAAGCGATTGCAATTCGCCAGGACGGCGCCAGAATCTGTGGCGATTTGACATTGGCCGCCGATGAGGTCGTCCAAATGCTCAAGACCGCCAGAAACAAATGACGGCATGGCCCGATGAGCAACGGGATGCAGTGAGCCAGTTCAATCAAAGCTCCCGTGAACGAGGTTAACTCAGCACTGTCGCACGAGCGCATCGCCGAACTCGCCAAGAACGGTGATCTGGCAATGTTCGAGGAACTCGTTCGCCGATTCGAAAAGCCCCTTTACAACTTCTCTTTGCACTGGTGTGGCAATGACGCTGACGCGCGCGAGCTCGTGCAGGATGTGTTTGTCGCGGCCTATTACGGTCTTGCCCGATACAAACCTTCGATGCCTTTCGCGCCGTGGCTCTTTGCCATAGCACGGCGCAAATGCATCGACAACAGCCGACGGCACAAGCCGCTTCTGGAAGGCCGGTTGCCGGAATCGGCAACTTTTGACACGCCGTCATGTCAACTCGAAGACCGCGACGAAGCCGAACAGCTCTGGGGAATCGCGCGCAGGAAGCTCAGCGCTTCTCAATTCCAGGCTCTCTGGCTCCATTACGCCGAGAACATGAGCGTGCACGATATCGCCCGGGTGATGCGCCGGCCTCAGACCTACATCAAAGTGCAACTGTTTCGGGCGCGCAGGATATTGGCACGTTGCCTGAAGGCTCGAGGTTTGAAACCCAACGGTCGGGGGATGCGGATGCCTGCGCGCCCTGAAACTCCAAGCGTGCCGGATGGTTTAACCTGGACAGCGCCAAATCAAACCATGTGATTAACAAGACAACCATGGACCCGATTGAATCCGCACTCCAGTCCTCACGAAAGTGCGCCGTGCCTGCAGACCTGCACGACTCGATCATGCACCGCGTACGCGAGGCCGCAGCAGGTGCGCCGCCGCAACCGAATGTGGCCCCAAGCGTGTGGAAAAGCCCGGTGTCTCTGTTTGCCGCTCTGGTCGTGGTGGCGGCTTTGTGTGTCACCCTGATCCGAACCGGTGAACACGCTTCTGCTCCGACAAGCGCTGGATTTGCCGTTGAACCTGGCGTGACAATTGCGCAACAGGCAGCAGAAGTTCTTGTTGGACCGCTTGCACGCGAGCTGGATCATGCAAACCGCGACCTTGAAAACGCGGTTCAGTTTCTATTGGCGAGCGTGCCCTAGCCCGGAAATCCAACCAATCCGCCGGTTAAACGCACCCTGGCCCCGAAACCTCGCCGGAGCGAACGCACGTGTGCAATTTGGAAGGTGGCCGGCGGGATTTCCGGGTCAGGGCACCGCATGCATGAGCGGTCTGAGGTGGCGCCTCGCTAAAGCGTAATGGTCCGTGCGAGTTTCAGTTTGATCGAGAACTGGGAGGTGCCGGTGGCTTCGTCATGCTCATACTGAGGCAGCAACTGTGTGCCGTTTGTGCCGGACAAAAACATTGGGCTGGAAATCAAATTGCCCAATAACGCGTAACACAGCTCTGCGTCGGTGGTTGGATGGAGCCTGTTCCAACTCACCCCGCGGCAGATCAGGGTTATGGTGCTGACTTTGTTCGTTGACGGCTGCGATTGTTGCGGTTGTCCGGACAGTGTTTGTTCCCACGGCATTCGAAGCATGCCGGTTTGTCGATCGATCAAGGCCGCATCCGGCACCAATCGCAAACCCGGGAAATATCGTTTCAAGATGCGTGGGTCCATGTAATGCCTTGGCGTTTCTGTTTCCTCGGCAACTGTTTCCTCGGGCACCTCGGCGTTTTCAGCGGCCATCTTCTCAACCCACACCGCAGTCCGCATCCCGGGCCGGCGCGTGCTCGCCTCCGTCTGTTCAAGCGCGTTCCTCAGCTCGGTGATCAAATCCGTCCACGCAAACCGGTACTGCATCCACTCGGTGTACTGGTCCACTATCTCCTGCATCCGCTTCTTCGCGTCCAGCGCAGCCTTCAACTGGTCCCGCTTCAGCTTCAACGACTCAACCGCAGGCCGACGGTTCTCTATCGCCTCCTGCTTCGCCTGCGCCAAACGCCCGTAAAACCACCCCATGATAAACACCACCAACACCAGGCTGAACACCGCAGCCGCAAAATACGGCCGCTTCTGCTTCAGCTCCTGCCGCTTCAATATGCTCCGCGGCAACTTCGTTCCTTGGCAACCGAATGCGCCGACGACTGAATTTGGTCAGTACATGTCGCCTGCCACCCACGCCCAGCCAACAAAGAGGCAAATATGGTGCCAGGCACGCTGTTTGAGCGCGGACCCAGATAGAGTGCCAGGCACTTTGTTCGGGTGTGGACCCAAATAGAGTGCCAGGCACGTTGTTTGTGGCATGCGCGGAGCGTCAGCCCTGTGTTGCGCACGATTTCCTGAGCGGCAGTGCGCGACGTCTTCGGCGTGTCGGAATCTGATCTTTTCAGTTGAAGCCGCTTACAGGTTGAAGGAATCATCGGCGCGTGTCTTTGGCCACATGACTGAGTGTGGAAACGTCAAACTGCGGCGGAAATCAGAGAACCTCTGGTTGAATCTGCTGTTCAACGCGGTTATTCCGGCGGTGATACTGTCGTGGT
>JARYMD010000472.1 GCA_029907285.1 Verrucomicrobiota bacterium
CGCCCCGGCCCGCAAGAGCCGCGTAAAATAAGGGCCAAACGACGATTTGGAGGGGAAATTTTAATGGAAATTCCGCTGCAACCGCGGCAGCGCCGCGTGCAGTGGGGGCTTGATCAGCGCGCTCTTCCGGGCGATGGACTCGCAGGGCATATTTCCCAGCCCGGCGTGCTTGAAGGCCCGGGGGTGCAAGAACCGGGGGCGTTGCCGGTCAGGCGGCTTTGGTTCCGGCTACGCCGGGCTGGGAAATGTGCGGGCTAGTTGGCGCCGCGGCACTTGGCATCGAGCAACTCTATGAATGTCTTGAGCATGGCCACCACCACCAGCGATTTCCCGCGCTCGTTTTCGTTGGGCGGGAAAACCTCTTGCCAGGTCCGGAACACGAGCGGGGCAACGGTTTTCACCATGGCTGGTTGTGGTCCCTCTTCCAGCATGAAATGCGCGGCTGCTGCATCGCCGCCACGCGATGCTGCATTAAGCCCTGCCAGTTGCTTTTGGAAGGCCACCTGGAGGTCTTCCAGTTCAATCGTTGGCCCGTGGCATCCTGGTGGCACAAATGCAAACCACACCTGCGCCAGGAAAGCTGTAAGGAGCGCGTGTTGCGGTTCAGACAACAAATTGCCGATTGTGTCGTGAATTTCATCGACGATGAATCCGCCTGCGGCTCTCAAAGTGCCCATTGCTTCAGTCGAGTCATTCAACAAGCTCGCGCCCAGGCTCAGTCGTTCGACGGCTTCTTCCAATGTGAATGGCCGGTCAGGCAGGGGCGGCCACGGTTCAAGTTCATCGAGTGAGTCGTCCGGGGCGTCTTGGAGTTCGTCGTCAGGCTGCTCCGGCCTTGGCCGGCGCGGGGGCGGATCGAAAATGATTTCGTGGGCGCCGAGTTCTTTGAGAAGCCAGTTCATGTTATACGAACCGCCGCTTTCGAGGTTTCTTTGGTCGCAGCTTTGGACGCGGTCTTTGAGAATCCTGATCAACTTCGGTCGCAATGGGGGATCGACTGCGGCCTGGCGCGGGGTTTTGCCTTGTAACACAGGCAGCGGTTGATCGAGCCACGCGAGGTCTTGTTGGGCCATGAAATCTGAATCGATTTCTTCTGGTGACCTGCCGGCTATTTCCACGCGGTTGGTGGCGAACAAAAGTTTGTCTGGCTGTTTCAGGAGGTTTGGAGGAACCAGAGCGGGATCGTATTGAGGCTGCTGTGAGGTGAATCTTGCGGCAAGGTTGTCCCGGCTTTCACCTTGGAAGTGGACCTTGTCACCCATAGCCTGGTCGAACTGCGTTTTCAGCCGGGCAAATCGCTCGCCGCCCATGGCTTCGATCCGCCAGTGCGTCTGGCCGAGGAGCACGCGCCCGAGCACAGGCCGCATTTTCTCGGCAGACACCAACGCCTTATCTGGCGCATCAAACCACACGCGAGCTTTAGCGAATCCTTCTCTGCGCTCGTCATCGGACAGTTCGTCGGGTTCCACCGAGGCGATTGCATCGAGTGTCTGGCGGCAGGTTTCAAAAGGCGCCAGCAATTCATAATTCGCTTTTCCGAACTCGGCGTCGATGTTGGCGAACATTTGTGCTCGCCGTGCCAGAGCCACGGCATGCAGTGCATCGACGAAGTTCAAGATGTTGTGGGCAAACCATTCATTCCATGTGTCGCGCGCTGTTGGGCCGCCCAGATGTCGCACGAGTTCCTCCACGACCTTGAGCGGTTCGTGCGGGCCGAGTGTGGAAACGGGAAAAGCCACGGCAAGGATTCGCCAGAAATGTGGCAGTGGGTAGAACCAGGCCAACAGAGTTGTGAACCGGCACGCCTCAGCAGCCAGTGAACGGTCACAAACGAGGAATTCCGTTGGCGTGGTATCGAGCAAATCCACCATTTCGATCCGGTGGTCGTCGAGGACGCGGTGCACTTCCACCAGCCTGATGCGCATCTGCATGATGGCGGTTTGAATGACCCGTTCGTCGTTGTTGAGCGTTGGAAAACCTGCGGCAGCCCAGTGTTCAGCGCAGGATCGGCCCTGAGCGTCGCGGTCGAAGTAAAGCGCGGCTGTTTGACAGGCGAAATACTTGAGATCACTTTGGCTGGCAGTCCGATCAAGTTGAGCCAGTGTCTGGGCTCGATTGGGCGAGGTGGCGGCAAGCCAGGCGACAGCCTTTTCGATGACTCTGCTTTCGATCTTCTGTAAGGTTTCGTACTGGGCGGGCGAAAACGGGTTGAACGGGCAGTCTGGCGGGCAGTTGTACCGGCTGATGCGATTTTCTCCGCACTCTGCTGCCCTGATGACGCGCTGCGTTGCAGGGCACTGGCGGCGTTTGATTGATTTGCTCATGCGGCGGGGAGAATATTACAGCTCGGGTGGCATGCGAGCAAGAATCGAGGAGAAATAAATCCGGTGTACGGTGCCAAATGCGGACGGAAAGGCAGTTTCGGTCGTGCAGGGCCGGCCAACGTTCGGCGCAGGAGTTGTTTGGCAGAAACCAGTAGCGAGATTGGTTGTGAGGCTGATGCGGCGGACGGCCGCGTCGGCGCGTGAATCAGCGGTCGAATTGTGGGTTGAACCGGCGGCTGAACGGCAGGCACTCATTGGCCAAACGCGTACAGGTGTTTGGTTGTGCGCAAGCAGATGGAGTTTTCGGCAATTGCAGGTGTGGCGTAGATGGGCTCGCCCATGCTGTTTCTTGCCAGCACTTTCAATGTGTCAGCTATCTCGACTACAGTGACCACGCCCTGCACTGAGGCAACGATGAGCTGGTTGCCAGCGGCGATTGGCGACGCGATGTACCGGCCGGGCGCTTGGCGTTGCATTAACCGGCTGGTGCGCCAACGGGCGAGGCCGTTGGCGCACTGACCGTAGGGTTTGCGGTGTTGGCGGACGCTTTTACTTTCTCAATCGGAAGAATTGAGCGGTCCCTGTCATTTGCAGTGTGACTGAGTTGTTGACGACTCCGGCCACGGCGGTCCAGTTAGGATTGGTCAGGCTAG
>JARYMD010000473.1 GCA_029907285.1 Verrucomicrobiota bacterium
GATTGAACGACCGGAAATGTCACCGCGAGGCATAACTGATCGTGGCGAGGGCGAGCTTCCTGAGGGGCTGACGCCTACCAAAGTGCGCGGCAAGCTTTCGCCCGGGGGGCCGATGCCAAGTGTTACGCTCAAGGGATTAAGCCTCAAAGGAAGCAGCAAAGTCGAAGTGCAGGAGGCAATCCGCGCAGCCCAGACTGACGCGCAGTCTGCTTTGAGTCATGATCAGGTTCCGCGCGCGTATCAGGGGCCGGTGCGGGATTACTTTGGGGACCTGAAGTGAAATTGGCAGGGATGTGGTGCAGTGGAGGACCAGCCGGCCGGTTCGGGAGTTTACCCCTGGTTGCATGAGAGAACAGCCGCAATTGACCAGAAAACACAACCATGAATACGGACGAACAAATAGCCAACTTCCGCGAAATCTATACTGCACTGAAGCGCGAGATTGGGAAGGTCATTGTCGGACACGAACCGATCGTCGATAGCACGCTGATTGCGCTGATGGCCGGGGGACATGTTTTGCTCGAGGGCGTACCCGGCCTTGGGAAGACATTGCTGGTGCGGACCTTGGGTGAAGTATTGGATTTGACATTCAGCCGGATTCAGTTCACGCCCGATCTGATGCCCGCTGACATCATGGGAACGAACCTTGTCATGGAAGCGCCAGATGGACGGCGTATGTTCGAGTTCCAGCACGGACCGATTTTCGCGCACCTGATTTTGGCCGACGAGATTAACCGCGCCACCCCAAAGACACAGTCGGCATTGCTCGAGGCCATGCAGGAGCACAGCGTCACCGCCGGAGGCGAGGTGCGCAAACTGGCAGAACCGTTTTTTGTCCTCGCGACGCAGAATCCAATAGATCAAGAGGGCACGTACCCGCTTCCAGAAGCGCAGTTGGACAGGTTCTTCTTCAAACTTCTGGTCGGATATCCAACTGCTGAGGAACTCACTGAAGTGCTGAATCGCACAACGGAGACAGCTCAAGCGGCCGTGAACCGGGTGCTGAGCAGGGAGGGCTTGATCGAATTGCAACAATTGGTTCGGCAGGTGCCGGCAGTATCCCACGTCAAAGATTATGCGGTCAGACTGGTGCTGGCCACTCACCCGAAAACCAACACTGCTGTGCCAATTGCGAATCAGTTCCTGCGTTACGGAAGCAGCCCGCGCGGCGCTCAGGCGCTGATATTGGCGGGAAAGGTCAGGGCTCTCGCACAGGGAAGGTTTAACGTGAGTTTCGACGATATTCGGGCCGTGGCGCTGCCAGCTTTAAGGCATCGGCTGATCCTCAATTTCGAGGCTGAAGCCGAGGGCGTTACCACGGACAAGATCATCGAACAGGTGCTCAGCGAGGTGCCGGAGAACGCGGCTGCAGTTGCAGCGTAGGAACGCGACCTCACCCGTTTCAGCAATGGTTGACACACTGCTCAGTCCGGAACTTTTGCGTCGGCTCGAACAATTGGAGCTGTTGGCACGACGCCGCGCCAAGAGCAGTGTCAAGGGCGAACGCAGCAGCCGCGCACGCGGTCATTCGGTTGAATTCGCCGATTACAGAAGCTACGTTGCCGGCGATGACCTGAGATACCTCGACTGGAACCTGTACGGCCGATTGGAGCGACTGTTTCTGAAGCTGTACGAGGAAGAGCGCGAGTTGCCGCTCCGCATCTTCCTTGACGCGAGCGAATCGATGACATTTGGCGAGCCGGCCAAGTTCGACTTTGCGCGGCAGGTTGCTGGGGCGATTGGCTACATAGCATTGTGCGGATTTGATTGCGTGAGCACGGTCGTTTTCCCGGAGCACGAGTCCGATGCCGCGTTGCGGACGGCGTTGCGAATGGTCAGAGGTCGGAAATCCGCACTCGCTTTTTTAAGGAACCTTGCAGCTCTGACTGCTGGCGGACCTGCGAATTTGAACGAATCGCTGAGGCGCGGGGCTGTTGAAGCGCGTCATTCCGGTCTTGCAGTAGTAATAAGTGATTTTCTCGATCCAGCCGGCTACGAGCAGGGTTTGGGCGCTTTGGTCGGGCGCGGATTTCAGGTCGATGTGATCCAGGTTTTGTCGCCTGAAGAATTGGAACCGGCGACTTTTGGTGATCTGCGCCTTGTGGATTCTGAGACCGGCGCACAACAGGAGGTCACGTTTGGGCGTCACAGGCTCGCGGCTTATCGGCAGACGGTAGAAGCTTATGTGCGCAAGCTGCGCGATTTCTGCCGCGCCAGAGGCGCCAGTTTTTTCCTGGCGAGCAGCGCCACACCGCTTGACGAGTTGGTGTTGAAGCGGCTGAGACAGGCGGAGGTGGTGGGATGAGTTTTCTGGCACCGACTGCGTTTGCTTTCGCCGCGGCGATCCCGATCGTCATCCTGTTCTACCTGTTGAAACGCCGCCGTGTGGTAAAGCTGGTATCGAGCACGCTGCTTTGGCAACGGTTTCTGGCAGAAACGCAGGCGAGCGCGCCTTTCCAAAAGCTGCGGAAGAACTGGCTGCTTGTTCTCCAACTCTTGCTTCTTGCGCTTGTTATTCTTGCTTTGGCCCGCCCGTTTTTCGCAGGGAAAACGGCCGCCGGCAGACTGATTGTGGTGATATTGGACGCGTCGGCGTCGATGCAAAGCACCGATGAGTCGCCGTCGCGTTTCGAACGCGCCCGGCGTGAGGCGTTTGATCTGGTGAACAGCCTGCATGAAACGGACCAAATGGTTGTGCTGCTTGCCTCCGCACATACGGAGGTCCGCCAATCGCCGACAAGCAACAAGGCCGCGTTACGGCGCGCTCTGCAGAGCTGTCAACCAACCGAGACGCCCACGCGCCTGACAGAAGCGCTCAAAATTGCGCATCCGTTGGTGAAGGACCGCCGCGATGCCGAGATTCACCTCTACAGCGACGGTGCGGCTCCGGATTTGACCGAGTTCGAGTTCGAAGGGCTGAACGTTGTTTATCACCAGGTTGGCCGGAGAGCCCTCAACGTAG
>JARYMD010000474.1 GCA_029907285.1 Verrucomicrobiota bacterium
GCTACAAATGAAATGGTAAACTGCTCCAACCAATTATTGATGAATGGCTTGTGAAGAATAATAGAAAGAAAACGCGTGACGAGAGCCCTCTGCCACGCCGGGCTGCGAAATATCCGCTGCGAACGATTTCCTTGCCGGGCAGATTGCTGTCATCGGTCTTCGCGGAAGCGCTGTGCTATTGGCATGCGCCAGCCCATGCCGAACGCGCGGCTTGTCACCTTGAGCCCCGGTGCAGCCTGCCTGCGCTTGTACTCGCAAGCGTCGATCATCCTGATCACGCGTTTGACAGTCGCTTCGTCGAAGCCCGAGGCAACGATATCGGCGCCGGTGTGCCCCTCCACAACGTAAGCTTCCAGTATCGCGTCCAAGACCTCATAGGGCGGCAGTGTATCCTGGTCGGTCTGGTTTGGACGCAACTCTGCAGAAGGCGGTTTCAGAATTGTTGAAGCTGGGATCAACTCACGTTCTCGGTTCAGCCATCGAGCGATGCGATAGATCATGGTTTTTGGGACATCGCTGATGACGGCCAGCCCGCCGCACATATCACCGTAAAGCGTGCAATAGCCGACTGCGGTCTCACTCTTGTTCCCTGTGTTCAAGAGGAGAGCGCCGAACTTGTTTGACAGCGCCATGAGACAAACTCCCCGTAATCGCGCCTGAATGTTTTCTTCGGCAACATCCGGTTTCCGTCCTCCGAAGATGGGGGCAAGTTGCCGCTCAACCGCATCGAATGCGGCCTGTATTGGAATCACGTCGTACCGAATGCCCAAGTTCATTGCCAGTTGACGAGCGTCATCGAGACTGCCATGGGATGAATACTTCGATGGAAGTGAAACACCCCAGACATTTTCGGGGCCAAGCGCTTCGGCGGCAATGCAAGCCGTCAATGCCGAGTCGATCCCGCCGCTCAGGCCAACAACAACCCGCGAAAAGCCGCATTTCGCAACGTAGTCGTGCAAGCCCAACACCAGCGCCTTGTACAGCTTTTCCTCGTCAGGCATCGCCTCGGTGGGAACCGGCGAATCACGATCGGCATCGACCACAATGAAATCCTCGCCGAACAATGCGCCGCGAGCGATCTGTTCACCGTTCCTGTCAAAAACAACGCTGCTTCCGTCGAAAATCAGCTCGTCGTTCCCTCCGACGAGATTGCAGTAAACCAATGGACATCTGAGTTTTGAGGCCACACTCGAGAGCAGCGCATGGCGCATTCGGTTCTTGCCCAAGTGCCACGGCGAAGCCGAGATGTTAAAGATCACCTGCGCCCCCGCCTCACAAAGGTCCAAAGCAGGGTTTTTCCGGTACCGCCGCGTGCGCCACAAAAACTCGTCATTCCAAAAATCCTCGCAGATTGTGAGGCCCACGGGCCTGCCGTTGAAAACAACCGGCTCGTTGCTGTCCGCCGGTTCGAAATACCTGTCTTCGTCGAAAAGATCATAGGTTGGGAGCAGCGTCTTGCTTCTGGAAGCCACGATGCGACCGTTCTGGAGGAGAGCGACCGAGTTCGTCAGTTCACGCCCACGGCCGCTGGTATTCCGGCCGACATATCCAACCAGCAGACCGACCGTGCCGGTTGTCTGCGCCAACCGCTCCAAAGCACGGAGGTTGTTTTCTACAAAACCCGGACGCAACAGCAAATCCCGCGGTGGATAGCCCGTGACCGACAACTCCGGAGTAACAACGATTTCAACCTCGGCCGCTCGACCCCGGTCATAGGCCGCCTGTATGGCGGCTGTGTTCCCGGCCAAATCGCCAACGGTCGTGTTCAGTTGAGCCAGGGCAACCTTCATCGATCACCTCCGTTTTGCCGGTCTCAAAGTCGCCCAGTTCAGTTCCTTCAGCGCGCCATACTGCGTGCGAACGATCGCGCCGGGCTTGATCTGGTTGCGATCGAACCAGCCTTGTGGGACTTCAAGAACAAACTGCACGTTGTCGCTCCGAGCTTCCACGGGTGTTTCATCCAGCGGTTTCAGATCGTGAATCTCGAGGATTGCGCCCTCAGGGTCAATGTACGCACACGACAAGGGAACGGTCGTATTGCGCATGTAAAACGCGGCGCGCATCGGGCGCGCAAACACAAAAAGCATACCTTCGCCATCGACGATGTTCGTGCGGAACATCATACCCGTCCGAATCTCGACCTCGGTTCTTGCGACCTCGGCTGTAAGTTCCTGGCTTCCAAGCCAGAGCTTCACCGTGGCAAGCCTTGGAAGAGCACGGCTCAGATGACCGCGCCCTTCGTTTGCGGGTTTCGCCGAGTCAGGGCTCGATCCCGACGTCTGCTTGCTGCATCCTGCCATCGTCATGAGAAAAACCATGCAGAAAATCCCAGCACAATAACGCATGGGCCGAGGATGATCCATGCCGCCAGCCAAATCAACATCACTTGGCGCGGAAATCTCACCGGGTTGAAGGAACGGGTGAATCCAAGTGGTTGGCCGGTGAGATTTCCGGGTTAGGATTTTGCTTTTTTTGCGGTCAAGTTGACTTTTCAATTTGGTCTGTGTCGCGCGACTACATACTGCACAATTTCAGGCCTGCGGTCGATCTGCATATCGACTACGCCGGCGAGCTGAACCCGCAGCAACTGGCTGCTGTGACAGCCTTGCCCGGCCCGTCGCTCGTCATCGCCGGCGCAGGCGCAGGCAAAACGCGCACTCTGACCTATCGCGTCGCATACCTGATCGAGCAGGGCATTCCGCCGAGGCACATTCTTTTGTTGACGTTCACGAACAAAGCCGCTCATGAAATGATGCGGCGCGTTGCTGACCTGCTTGGCAGCGAGATTTCCGATCTCTGGGGCGGAACGTTCCATTCGATCGGGAACCGGATTCTCCATCGGCACGCCAATCTGATCGGTTACCCTGCCAACTTCACCATATTGGACCGCGAAGACGCCAAAGAGCTG
>JARYMD010000475.1 GCA_029907285.1 Verrucomicrobiota bacterium
GCCAGTTTCAATCAGGCAAATCCTGCGCCCGAGCATTCACCGGCTGGGTGCAGGCAAGAATGCCCGCGCTCCTATAGCGCGTTGGTGCGCATGGTCAGAAGAGCCGATTTGCGGGCTAAGGCATGCACTCGACTTTGAAGAAGTACGCTCTCGAGTCTGTCAATGGTGGGAGCGTGATGGCGCCATTGGTTGAGGCGGCGCGGGTCCATGAGGAGGTCGGGAGCCAATCAACAAGATTTGTTGTGAGCAGCACCCGGTACGAGTGCCCGGGCACGGTGTGCCACCGGACTCGGATGGTTCTGTTGGGTTGGATTTCGGCGTTTATCATGCGGAGTGCGGACGAAGGATTGGTTGGGTCGGTGCCGGCAATGAATTCCTGGTAATCGGTCATTCCGTCGGCGTCAGAATCGGCGTCTGGCTGCCGCTCTGGCTCGACCGCATTGAAATACTGTTGTTCGAACAAGTCTGAAATGCCGTTGTGATTTGCGTCTGGGAAGTCGTAGATGCCGGCGAAAGTGATGCCGTTGCCGGCAGAGAGAACAGTCGTTTGAGGGGATGGCGTGTTGAAGAATGACACAGGTTGCCAGACGACGGTGTATTGGCCGATTGGGACGTCTTTAATTTGGAACCATGTGCCATTTGTGCTGAATGAGACGGGCCCGGAGAGGGTGAACGCTGCCTGCGCCAGATTATTCGTGACTACAACGACTCCGGTTGGAACGGTGGAGACAGTGACGCTCACGTCATCAATGAACCAACCCGGTCTGGGGTAAGGCTCGAAGCTGAACATTTGATAATCCCACATGAATCTGACGACTTGGCCGGCATAGCGTGACAGGTCGATTTCGACTTCTTCCCATCCGAGTGAAACATCGGAAGACATGCTGTAGAGGGTTTGCCACGTGGCGCCGTTGTTGGTGGAGACAGCCAGTTGGCCGATTTCGATGTCGAGGAATTCGGATCGTTCGGTGAAATCGTAATAGTGCCAGAAACTGAGCGTTGCTCGGTTGCCCTTGGTCAAATCAATTGCGGGGCTGACAAGGTCGCTGATGGCAAGGCTGACGGGGAGTCCTTTCAGGTTTGTCGCCCAACAATTGAGGCGGCTGTGTGCCGCGATGCCTTCCGAGTTCTCGGGCACTCCATATTCCCAGCCGCAGTCCAGCAGGCTTTCGCCGGTCTCATCATCGACGGCTGTCGAGTCGTTATAGACAACCCAACCTGTTCGGCCTTGTTCGAGGTTGTCTGTCCATGGCGGCACAAGCGGGGTGAGAGTTCGGAAACGATACAGCTTTTTTCTGTTGTCATCGACCGTTGTATTGCCGGCGCGGTCGCGCGAGGTGACCGAGAAAACGTATTCTTGATCGGGCAGGAGCCCATCGAGAACGACAGCATGTTGGTAAGCGATTTGCGAGCTGTATGCAGTGCGGTTTATGGGGAAAGGAAAAGCGGAGTTGCCGAATTGGACTAGGGCGTCTGTGGGTTTGCTGGTTTCCCATGTCACGGTTGCTTCGTTGTACGCAGGCGCGACGGCGATATTGCTTATGGTGGGTTTGGTGGTATCGACCAGTGCGGTTGTGGATGCTTTGCGCCCGGTTGAGTCGATGTAGCTTGCAGTCACGGTATCGTTTGGGCGGGCGTGGACATCGGTGGCGCCTGCAGTGGCGCCGACCGGCAGCAAGCCGCACGAAGTGCGGAAAACACCCGGCCGCACTGTTTCATCGAGCGTGATTTGGACAGGCGCAGCCTCAGCGGGCGAGCCGACTTCCACGGCCAAGAGCCTGTCTCCGGCGCGCTTGGCGTCGGTGACTTCGATTGTGACAGCGCTTGGGAGAGTGTAAGCCGGCCTGTCGAAGGCGATGGTTGCAAGGCCGCGCAGGCCAGGGACGAGGAATTCGAGGATGTTGCCCAGAAGCGCCGTGCGGGCATTGCCTGCGGGGCCGTCTGTTGGCACGGCTTCGAAAGGAAATGCACAGAACACCACCCGGTTCTTGCTGTCTGCGCCAATCTTCGGATAGCGCAAGCCGACAACAGGGCCATCGCTATCACGGAACAGAGGCGCGGCGTCCGATGCCGGGTACAAGTGATCGACACCATCCGGCCAGTAAATGCCGAGGAGACTTGCGTCAGGGAATGCTGAGTAATCGAGGTCGAATTCAAGCTCGCCTCCGACCGGGTCGCCGGGCTCGGCGACGACCGATGCAGCTCCGCCGTCCTCATCAAAATTGGCGATGTGGAGAGCATTTGTTTTGAAGAAGGCGTCGGCTGGTGAATCCAAGCGGGTCAGGAGATCGAAGGAGAAAGCGCACAGAGACCCGCCGCGGGCGAGATAATCGGTGAGGGCATCAACGAGGCCGTTTGGGAGTGCGTTCAATTCTTCGGGCCGCCAAAGCACAGCGCGGAACGGGGCGAGGTCATTTGCCGTTGGGGCTGCGTTTCGTTCCTGGGTATCCCAGATTTCGTAATCGACGCCGAGCTCGTCCAGTGCGTCGGTCCAACATTCAATTCCCGGGTACGGTCCTTCGCCCAAGAGAGGGGCGATGAAATCGTCCCAGAAGGATTCTGGGGAATACACAAGGAGGACGGGCGCGGCTTGCGGAGCAACAAACGTGTAGTACTTGCCTGAATTGTCGTTTGTGGATGAGTTGCCAGCGAGGTCTGTCGAGACTACGTAGAACTGGTAAACCTGTCCTGCTTCCAGAGCCGGCAGTTCAATTCTGTGTGTCTGTGAGAGAGCGACGTTGATCTCGGAGAATCGCAGGTCGCCGGGAAGGCCATACACGACACGTGATGAGGCTGGTTCATCAGAGGTCCAGATGACGGTTGTGCGGCCGAATCGGTTTGTCGATGTCACTCCGGTCAGAACCGGCGGGACAAGGTCAATGGCAGCTTCCGATGTTCTTTCGCCG
>JARYMD010000476.1 GCA_029907285.1 Verrucomicrobiota bacterium
GATCAAAGTTCAAAGCCACCGTAAGCGTGTTCCAGCCGGTCGAATACACTATCGTTCGATCGTCGTTCGTCGGCCAAAGGTCATTCTCAGATGCGCCTCCCTCAATCTCGGTGAGCTTGATCACCTTGAACGGACCAAGTTTCTCGACACTCGCTTTCCCTTTTGCGTACAGCACAGTCGAGTTCTCCTTGTCAACAATCCTGTATGTGAACGAGTTGTTCTTGAACTCGACGGTCTGAGTGACCTCTCCATAACGGGGGTCTTTCTTCTTCAATGTCCATTTCCCTTCGATTTCAGAAAACGACTGGGCGACCGCACCGCCGCAAACAGCTGCGGCAACCAACAACGCCAGAGGCAACCCCGCCGACACATACCGACGCCGCCCACGGCGCGTCCCGACAAGGTCCCTTTCCCGATGCCCGTTGCGCAACATGATCGCAACCCGATTACGCCAGTCTTGCAGTTTCATCATCATTGTTTTCATGCCTTGAGTTCCTTTCCCTTGTTTTCTTGTTGGTTAAAGAGCTGCAAATCCATTTCTTGCCATGCTTTGAGGCCACACCCCCGCAAACATCATTCCACTCCCATCAATCCCCAAGAAATCCCTTTTCGAGCGATTCAGCGTTGAGTTTCTCGTGTGCAAGCCGCTCGCGCTCCAATTCCAGTTGCCTGAGCCGGCTCGCCTGCGCCGGAGTCAGCTCCCGTTCAATGCGCGTGTCTGTGCTGCGCACAAGCGCGCTGACCCGGTTCGCAGTTTCCAACATCAATTCGCGGTACTGTACGCACGCCTGACGGACAATCGGCTCGATCCTCGCAGTCTGATCAGCCGTAAGATTCAGCTCCGATTTCAAAATGCCCATCAGAGTCGAATGAAACCGGTCAATGCTCAGCCGCTGCTCAGCCATTCTCTGCCCAACACCGATCGAATTGACACTCCCTGTCACAACTCCGGCGATGAATATCGCGGCGATCATCAGTGCGTTCTTGACTGGTGCTTTCATTTTCATTTCGGGAGGGCAAGCCAAACCACCGCTTCGGCTGCAAGTTGTTCAAGCGAATCTGCCTGCCGCCACACGTGGAAATTCAATGCAACACTCGCAACCATCGCCACGCTGGCAAATGCAAAGCCATATCGAATCGACCGGTTCCATGACGCAACACCATTCGATTCCGTCGTCGCAACAAGCCAGCGTTGCACAACCCTGCGGCAAAACATCGCCGGCGCTTCCACCACGCGGTCCGGCTCATCCGAGCGCGCCATTCCAAACAGTTTATCCAGGTTCGGGTCCGCTGAATTCATGGTCTTCCATCAGTTCGGCCAAAACCCGGCGCAGCTTGCGCCGAGCACGATATACTCGAACACGGATATTGATCTCGCTCCACCCCGTCAATTGCTGCACCTCTGCCATGTCGCGGTTTTCCAGATTGATCATTTCGATCAGCAGCCGTTCCTTGGCAGACAGGCTCGAAAGCAGCAAATCGACCAACTCGCGCCCGCCAGCCCGCTCCGCAGGTGAATAATCCGTGTCGCCTCTTCCAATCGCATCCAAAGCCGCGCGTTCGTCCTCCGATAAATCCGTCCAGCGCACCTCGGGCCGGCTTCGTTGGCGCCGATGATGATCCAGACAGGTTCTGAAAGCCGTGCGCCTCAGCCACGCTTCGAGCTCCCTCGGTCCACCCCGAAACTCCTCCAGACGCTCGAACATCTTCAGAAAAACTTCCTGCGCAATGTCCTCCGCGTCCACGGACTTCGGCCGTCGCCTCTCCACCACGGCCATCACTGCACCGTAGAAAGCTGCCACAAGAGCCTCCGCCGCGGCCGCGTCGCGAGCCCGCGCGCGCGACAACAACGCAGCCAGAGCCTGATTCGCATCGTCCATCGACCTGATAGCCTGCCAAGGCCATACACTGCTGTAAGACGCGCGCAGCAGTCGAGTTGTTACATTCCAATGCCAAACGCGCCACCGAAAATTCACCTGTAGCCGACGACGTCAGTCGGCGGCAAACTTGCTGCTGAACCGAAAGGCTTCCGCGGACTAACGTCCGCGGCTACAGTCACAGAAACATCGAGCCTGGCACTCTGTCATGTGAATCTCACCGCCCCGCGCCTGTCATTGACTTTTTGCACAATCCCTTGCCAAAGGTTTGCAGGTGTGTATGGTCAAACCGTGAAACTGAACTCCATGGCCAACAACTCTGCCGATGCTGTTGAGCCGCGCACAGCATTGCCGCGATTGCCACACAAACGCAGTTTTCCTGTGCCACGGCACAATTGGCCGATGTTTTCCCCACGCACGATAAAGTCAGCACTTGAATGCCTTCTGGCCGGGTTGGGCTTGACTGGCTGCGATCTGCGTCCGACTGTGACTCCTGCTGTGGCCACCGAAGACAATTACGCCAGTCAACGTGAACGCATGGTCCTGTACCAGCTCGAAGCACCAGGCCGGGACATAAAGGACCAGCGCGTCCTCGACGCCATGCGTCGCGTGCCGCGGCACGAGTTCGTCCCGGAAGAGTACCGGAACCAGGCCTATGATGATCATCCTCTGCCAATCGGTTACGGCCAGACAATATCCCAGCCGTACATCGTCGCTTTTATGACCGAACAGCTCCGGCCCAAACCCACCGACCGCGTGCTTGACATCGGAACCGGGTCCGGATACCAGGCCGCAGTCCTGTCCCTGTTGGTCGCCGAAGTGTACACCATCGAAATCATCGAGCCACTGGCACGCCGCGCCACCCAAGACCTCGCCCGACTCGGTTACAATAATGTCAAAGTGCGGCACGGCGACGGTTATCTCGGATGGCCTGAGGCCGCACCGTTCGATTCAATCATCGTCACGTGCGCACCGGACGAAGTCCCTGAGCCGCTCGTTGACCAGCTCAAGGAAGGCGGCCGGATGA
>JARYMD010000477.1 GCA_029907285.1 Verrucomicrobiota bacterium
GGCCGCTGTGTCTGGCTCCAATGACTGCAAAATCCCGCTCCAGAGCTCAGAAACCTCCACAAAGGTGAGATACGCCCGGATAGTGCTGGCCGGATGAGTTCATTCAGCACATGCATTTGCTGCTTTGGCGGGAGATTGCTGCAAAACTCAAAAGAAGTTGCATCGGATTCTTGTTGACAAAGGACGGAGACTCGGTACATTTTCAGCGGATTTGATTCGGGTGGCGGCACGTTTCTTCAGCGGGGTTCCCCACCCCCTCCTCCTTGGCGTCTGCTGCCCGAATCGCCTGAGGGCATTTGTTCTTTGGATTGCGGTTTTGGTGGGGCTGTATGGTCCGAGTGCCGGTACGTTTCTTCTGCGGGTTCCCCACCCCCTCCTCCTTGGCGTCCGGTGCTCGGGCCGCTTTTTTTGTGGCGTGTGCGTTGGATCGCGCTCGGAATGCGTGGGCCTGAGGGCCTGGTCGAGCTCGATCGGCGGTTCAAGACGCGTGAGCTTTCAATCGTTCTATGGGGAGCTGATGCGGTAGAATCGGCATTGGCCCGCACCCGTGGTGAGGTCCCCGTATTCGCATCCTTTGAGTCCGGTGACAAGTGGCGAATATGGGCCGTCAATTTGTTCTGCGGCCCAGATTGTGTACGTGGCGGTCTCCATGTTTTCCCAGCGAAGCTGAAGTTTTCCGTCCGGCTGGAACAAGACTCGGAAGCCTTGAATCTGGTTTGCGTTTGTCTGTTCATCCCACTTCGTTCCGTCGGGCCTGAGGCCGGGCGAGGAGGGTGTTTGAGCGACAGTTGCGTGCGAGACAAAAGGCCCGTTTGCATTCGGCCATCGTGTCATGGACGCGTTCGGTGCGACCATTTTTGAAGTATAGACGATGCGGCAGACCAAATTACTTTCTGCGTTGCGGACCAGGACGGTGTCACCGGTGTTGTTGAGGGAAAGGCCTGAGTTAAGATTTGCGGGGATGCACGGCACGTCGAGCGTGGGCGGGTATCCGGATGGTGGGCCACCGTAGATGACGATCGCACTGTGCGGTGGGACGATGAACGAATCAGCAAAACGATGTCTTACCTGAGCGCTGTCGGAGATGGTCCAACCCTGCAGATCGATCTCGGTGTCCGACACGTTTGCCAGTTCAATGAACTCGTCCTGCTGTGTCGGGTTGGGAGCAGGGCGGTCACGGCGGAGTGGATTGAAAAGCGGTGATTCGGCAGACGAGGCGGGATTTGCAAGGTACTCGGTCAGGACAACATTTCGTTCCTCGTGGGTTGGCACATAGACTTTCCAAACAACTGTGTTTGTTGCCAACTCGTTGTGCGCATAAAGCCGAATCGAGAGAAGCTGTCCAGAGTTGTTTTCTGATGGGCTGAATCTGAGTGTGCCTGCAATCGTGGTGCCGACCGGCGGATTCATGAGCCACGAAATGCCTTGTATTGGCGGATCGCATCCCACCATGGCGGAGACTGGAGAACCTTCAGAATCCGAGATGAAGACCTGTGCTGTGAGGGTTTCACCCGGCTGGAGTGCGAATTCGGAGAAAGTGTTTGTGGGGGCGTCTCCCGGGCGGAGAAGGCTTTCAAGAACGTTTGTAAATTGGATGGCTGGAAGACTAATTACCCTGAGGGAAGCCGGCGCACTGGTGACTGAACCAACCCAATTGCTGACGACGACGCGGTAGATGCCCTCGTTTGTTTTGCCGACGGACGGGATTTGCAGCGTGTTGTTTGTGCAGCCATTTATTATTGAGTCTCCAAACCACCATTGATAGTAGAGCGGCTCGGAACCCGATGCAGCCACAGAAAAGACAGCCTCTGCGCCGGCCGGAACGGTGAGGTCAGCAGGCTGCCCGAGGATTGCAGGTGGCTCGACAGGCGTGCCGATGACCGACCCTGTGATTGTCACGCGATCGAAACGCCACGTGCCGGCGCTGCTGTAGGCTGAGTCCGGTTTGGCAGGGGCGTAGGCGCCGTTTTCATAGAAATCGGAAACAATCCGAAACGCGAAGAGAGGGTTGTTCGACAGGTCGGGATAGTTGCCGAGGTCGATGGTTACTTTATTGGTCCAGCCCTCGCCGGGCGCATCGAATGTGAACGCATCGTAAAAAGTCTCGCCATCAGCGGACATCTGGAAGATGGCGCGGCGGCTGGCGGTGCTGCTGAAACGTTGGTCCCACCAGACAACGATGTTTTCGTATCCGGTGGTGTTCACGGCGAATTGAACGCCTGCGGTTCGGGCGGCTTTGCCCTGGGACGGAAAACCTGCGATGCTCAGGGCACGGTTGGATGTGCCACCGGAATCGCCGACAAATCCGCTGGTGAATGTGCTTGTGACACTTCCAAGCAGCGTTGCAGTTCCCTGCCCGAGCGCAGGCTCGAGCGATTCGGCGTTGAAGTTCCATTGAGCGATTACGGTTTGGCTCAGGACATTTGCTGTCCTCAGGGCTACCGCCATGATTATGGTTAGGGCGGCTTTTCTCATGTTCACCTCCATTGATGCGCAGGAAGGTCAGAACTGCGGAATGACAAACCGGTTGTTGTTGGCGCGCGAGCGAAGATTCTGGGTTTGCCGCGTGTCAGCGCAACAACCTGAACAAGGTGGTTTGTTTTGAATGCAGCCCACCTCCTGATCTCTTCAGCGTTGGGAAGACAGATACATCAGGAGTGACCGGATGTCAAATCGACCATGTGACTTTGGCGCCCTCAGGCCGGCCCCATCCGCTGGGCAAGTCGCACTATTTGGTGCAAGACCGGCGGGGCGTGACCCGGGCTGTGTGTTGTTCGGGCCGGCTGGCCAATGGGCCTGCCTGAAGATTATCTCTTTGAACCTGAGAAATGCATCGTTTTTTTCATGAACCCGCACGATCGCCTTGATTTTACAGGCGAAAGTCGCATTTTAGGCTT
>JARYMD010000478.1 GCA_029907285.1 Verrucomicrobiota bacterium
CACAAACTATACCGCGCTGGTCGTGACCGGCGCCCCTGCAAGAGCTTTCGTGCCAACCAACGGCGCTTTGGGACTGACATGGACAGGCAACCCGGCGTTTGAACCGTTCGACACGACCGGCTGGCTCGCCGGAACAACCGGCGTCGGCTACGAACGCGCCAGTGGCTATCAATCGTTGATCGGTCTCAATGTTGACAATCTGATGCGCAGCAACAACACCGCATACATCCGAATTGAATTCAACGTGCCCGACCCGGCCGCATTTGAAATCCTTGAGCTGAGGATGAAATGCGACGATGGGTTCGTTGCCTTTTTGAACGGTGCCCTGATCGCATCATGGAACGCACCGGAATCACCAAAGTGGAATTCGGCAGCCCTGGTATCCCGCGAAGCCAATGTGAATGCGTTCACGGTTTACGATGTCTCCGACAAGAAATCGTATCTGCGGCCGGGACGCAACATCCTCGCAATCCAGGGCCTGAACGACAGCATAACCAGCAGTGACATGCTGATTGTTCCGGAGTTGCACGGAGGCAAACTCGTCCCGCCAAGTAACAACCAGCCCAAAATCGAGTTCGGCAGAATCGAATTCTGCCCCGCATCCGGAAACCAGGACGAAGAATTCATCCAGCTCATCAACCCAAACTCAATCGCAGTTGATATGTCAAACTGGCGCATTGCAGGCGGCGTCGAACACACATTCATCCCCGGAACGGTCCTTCCACCCAACGGATCAATCTACCTTTGCCCAAATGCCACCGCGTTCCGGTCAAAACGCGCGTCCCCCAAGGGCGGAGAGGGGCTTTTTGTGCAGGGCGGCTACAAAGGACATCTTTCCAACCTCGGAGAAACGCTGTATTTGATCGATTCAGACGGCGCCACAAACAATGTGACGGCATACGAGGGCCAACCGTCGGACGTCCAACGTTACCTCGTGATCAGCGAATTCATGTATCACCCGGCGGGCGATGGGCTGGCTGAGTTCATCGAGTTGCTTAACATCAGCCGTTCCGTCACATTGAATTTGAGTGGAGTACGGTTTACCGCTGGCGTGGACTTCGATTTCACCAATGGCTCAATCACTTCCCTGCCGCCGGGCGGGCGCGTTCTGGTGGTGCGCGACCTGCCCGCGTTCACCGCCGTTTACGGAACAAACCTTCCCGTTGCAGGAGTTTTCGCCAACGCCACCGCACTCAGCAACAGCGGCGAGCTGATCAAACTCGAGGATGCCGACAACAACACCATCAGAGAGTTTGCATATGACGACCAGCCGCCATGGCCAACATCCCCAGATGCAGGCCACAGCCTTGTCCTGATCGCGCCAGAATCCAATCCGGACCACGCCCTGCCTGAGAATTGGCGCGCGAGTGATCTGCCGGGTGGCAATCCGGGCTGGCCCGATGCGCCGGGGTTCCCGAGAAACCCGCTCGGCGACGCAAACGGAAACGGTGACCCTGATCTGGTCGATTATGCGCTCGGAAATGATTTGGGGCTTCCGCCTGTCACAACAAGATTGGCACTGCAACCCGAATCCCCTGAGGGAACAGTTTCGCTGCGGCTAATCTACCCGCTGAACCCGGCTGCTCAAAATGTCAAGGTTGGCGTGTCTTTCTCGACCGACCTGATGGCGTGGCAGGATGCAACAGACGAGGTCGAACTGGTTTCAAGGCAGCCGCTGGGAGACGGCAGAGAATTGACCGTATGGCGTTTGAAACCATCGCTGTCTCAGCAACCCGTGATATTCCTGCGACTGCGGGCCATTGTCTGTTCCTCGCAAGCTGCCTCATCCGGCGATTGAATGCGTCCACGAATGCCTTGTCACCCGTCGTAACTGTCAGCATTGGATTGGTTGCTGAGTTCGGCCATGTCCAAATCTCAAACGGACCGTTTGTCCTGCCGGTAAACTCCGTCTTGCTCGAGTCGGACAACTCTAGCAATCGGTAGCGGCCTTCTTGATACCAAACTCTCGCCTGCAATGCCCCAGCGTAGCTTGCCCATGTCTCCATGCTCGTCTGGGTCCAAATCCTGTAATGGTAAAACCAGGAACTGACGACAAGCGCCAGAGACAATGAAATCCACGAAAAGAACATCCAGCCCAATTCACGTTTTCGCCCTCTCACCTTTGACCAGAACAGTGAAAACGGATTCGGCGCTCTCGGGGTTTCTTGGGTGTCCATGCGGACTCGTCGAACCGATACCGCAGCCAACAATCCCAAAGCCATTGCAGCACCGGCTCCACAAAACCACTGAGTCGCTCTTCCAGAGCCCAAGAGCGCAGCCCCGGCCGCGGTCAGCAACAAAAGAATTGCGATACCCGCTCCATAAGCAAGTGCAGATTCATGCCACCGCGAGTTCTCTTTTCGCATCCAATGAAAAACACCCCCAGCCAGTCCAAACGAGAGCACGTAAAGCGGCATCAGAAAAAGATCACTGAACGACTTGTCCCGTTCCAAGCCGGTCAATATGCCGATCCTCCATGCAAGAAGGCCGAACAGGAGGAGTCCCAAGCCCATGAAGGTCCAGCCCAGAAACCCCCAGCAGAATCTTGAAAAGGCCGCCATCATAAGCTGGCTGACATTAACAGTACAAATAAACCACCAGCTCCTCACTTTATCAAGCTGCGATATCGTGCCCGTCACTCTATTTGCTCGGCCACTGCCAACAGCCCGCCAACGACAATCAACGACCCTCGGAAACTCTAGATCTGAGGCCCCGCAAATATCGTGTCTGTCACTCTATTGCTCTGCCCGCGCCAAAACCCCGCTAACCCTTCACAACAGTCCTCGGAAACTTCACACATGACGCTGCAATGCCTGTCCAGCGATGTTCAACACCCCTGACTCCACAGACCTCGCCCCAATCTCACCCGCATCACCACGCCAA
>JARYMD010000479.1 GCA_029907285.1 Verrucomicrobiota bacterium
TCCTTGGCGACGTTCATGTTTATGTAACGCGCTTGAACATGGTGGCTCTCAATCTCGGCAACGAGCTTCCTCACGTTCGCCATGGCCGCCCTTCGATCGAGGTGAACTCCAAAAATGTTCACTCCGTATCGCGCCAGCTCAAGCGCTGTCGCAGCGCCAAATCCACTCGATGCGCCCAATATGAGCGCCCATTTGCCTTTAAGCTCAGCCAGTGACACGCTGTTTCTCCTGTCTCGGGATTCGCGGGGCTTGCATGCCCGCGGCATAACCTGCGTTTTACAGTTCAACCGCAAGCAAAGCGTATGACATCGGTTTGTCAAGCTATTGCAGTTTTCCCAAATCAGCCAAAATGTTGGGCTCAGTTTGACAATTCGAGCTCGTGGTTCAGAATATCCCCCGTCAACAGAACAGCCGTGCTGATGGAGTACCGAATCATGAAAGCCCGCCCAAGTGTCCTGCTGTGGCCATTAGTTGCAGTTTCAATGGCTTGCGTTTTGTCCATGGCAGCAGCCAATGACAGCCAAGCCGCCACGGATGCCGACACGTTCACAATCGACGGGTTGGCCGCAGAGGTCGTACGCAAAAACCCCGAGCTCGATTTTTACCGCGCCGAAATCGCCGCCGCAAAAGCAGGACGCCGCACCGCTCGCGAATGGAAAAATCCGGAATTGACCGCAAGCCTTGGCAGCAAACGCGTCTGGGACAGGGGCGGTCCTGCCCTCGGCGACGGCGCCGCATGGTCGGTGTCGGTTGCACAGGTAATTGAATGGCCGGGCCGAATTGCGCTTCGCAAGGCGATCGCAAACCAACAGGTCGAGCTGGCACAAATAGGGCTCGGCCAGTTCGAAGCCGTGATTGCAGCCCGCGCAAAAACACTCGGGTTCGCTGCGCTTGCAGCCAGTGAGAAAACCGGCGCCACGCGCGAGGTTGCAGAGCGGTTCAAATCGCTCCTTGCAGTGCTTGTGCAGCGCGATCCGGCGGGTGTCACGCCGTTGCTTGATCAGAGAATCATCGAAGCCAACGCCATTGCATTGCACCGCCGCGTCACCCAGGCGGAGCAGGAACTCCAGACCGCCATCCTCGAACTTAACCAGCTCAGAGGCAGCCCGGCTTCCGCACCGCTCAAAGTCGTCGGAAACCTCGGCCCGCCAAACTCCCCACCACCCCTTGATGTGCTGCTGGCAGTCGCATTCACAAACAACTTTGATCTGCGCATCCGCCGCGCCGAACTCGCGCAGCAGGGTTTCCGCGTGGACCTTGCGCGCCACGAACGCAAACCAGCAGTCACAATCGCGCCTTTCTATTCCGAAGAACGCGCCAATGATGAACAGCGAATCTTTGGCGTGGGACTGAGCGTCCCTCTGCCAATTTGGAATCGCAACGAAGGCGCCATTGAGACCGCACAAGCCCGCCTCGAGCAGGCCGAGGCTTCATGGCGCGCCGCACAGCGCCTGGTTGAACGCGAAGTGGCTTATCACGCACTCGCCCTGCGCACGCGACTGGAAGAGATTGCCGGTTGGCGGTCAGATGCGCAAACAGAGTTCAGACAAGCCGCCGAGCTGGCCGACAGACATTATCGCCTTGGCGCGGTGCCCGTCACCACGTATGTCGAGATGCAGATGAAATACCTTGACGCCCTTGAAGCTCTGCTCGCAACACGCATCGAGGCGCACGAGCACTCCCAGCAGCTCGAACTGTTGGTCGGATGCAAACTGGATCAGATAAGCCGCCATGCTCCATCGTCTAATTGAGGTCTCCCTCAAACAGCGGCTGTTCCTGCTGCTCGTGGCAGGCGTGTCGGTTTTCATTGGGCTGTGGGCATTGTACCATCTGCCCGTCGATGCAGTGCCTGACATTACAAGCCCGCAGGTGCAGGTGAACGTCGAAGTCCCAGCACTGGCTCCGGTCGAGATCGAAAACGCCGTAACCATCCCTCTGGAAATCGAATTGTCGGGCATCCAAGGGGTCGAAGAAATGCGTTCTCTGACCAAGTTCGGCCTCGCACAGGTGACACTTGTGTTCCGAGACGGAACCGACATCTACCGCGCAAGGCAGTTGGTGGCCGAACGATTGCAAACTGTTGCGGATCGGCTTCCCCCAAACCTCACCCCGAACCTCGCGCCCATCAGCACCGGCCTGGGTGAAATCTTCTATTACACCGTCGCATTCAGCCTGAACGCCACCAACAAGCCCGCCACCAAGCCCGAACAATTGCGTGAATTGCGCGAAATCCACGATTTCGTCATCAAGCCGATGCTCCGCGTCACCCCCGGCATAGCCGAAATCAATGTGATCGGCGGCTTCCAAAAGCAGCTTGTCATTCACCCGAGACTCGCCGACCTCGCCAACGCCGGACTTTCCATGGAAGACCTCGTCCAGTGCGTGAGTGAAAACGTCGAAAACGCCGGCGGCGGCGTCATCCGCCGCGGCACCGAACAGCTCCTTGTAAGAACCGTCGGGCGAGTTCAAACCCCGGAAGATATCGCCGGCCTGCCAATCAGATTCGGCGCCGGCGTCAGACCAATTCTGGTTCGCGACGTCGCCGATGTCATCACCGGCTTCAATTTTCGCACCGGCGCGGCAACCGAAAACGGCGAAGAGGCCGTCCTCGGCACTGCCATGATGCTCGCCGGCGAAAACAGCAGGTTCGTCGCGCGCAGATTCGCCGCCCGCCTTCGCGAAATCGAGTCCCGATTGCCGCCCGGAATCGAGATCAGGCCGCAGTACGATCGCTCTGAGCTGGTGGACAGGACGCTGCACACGGTAAGAACCAACCTGTTCGAAGGCGCAGTGCTCGTCCTCGTCGTGCTTCTGCTCATGCTTGGCAACTGGCGCGCGGCGCTCATCGTTGCCGCTGCCATCCCGTTGTCGTT
>JARYMD010000047.1 GCA_029907285.1 Verrucomicrobiota bacterium
CCGGCGTGGTTGAAGGTCCGGGGGCAAGACCCGGGGGCGTTGCCCGTCGGGCGACTTTGGTTGCGGCTGCGCCGGGGTGGGAAATATGCGGGCTAAGGCGCCTGGCCGATGAGGCCGGGGCAACGACCGGGGAGGCAATCAGTGTTCGGTCGTGAATCGGTGGGGGATTGCAGGAGTTGCCGCCAAAAAACGTGCATGTTTTGGCAAAGCAAGGTTGGCTCAATTGATTGATGGTTTTAGGTTCTGGGCGTATTCACCGGGAGCGGAACCGGCTTTGGAAAACTTGGATTGAATTCGGCGAAATCCGCGATGACCGGAAGACGGTCTGGGTATGGCCCAACGACTGACCACATGCACTTTTTGCGGTGTTGGATGCGGTATTTACCTCGAAACCGAGGAAAACCGGATCACCGGCGTTTATCCGAGCATGTCGCATCCGGCGAACCGCGGCAGGATTTGCGTTCGGGGCTGGCACGTGCACGAGGTGGCCAGTTCACCCGATCGATTGAAAATGCCGCTCGTGCGGCGCGGGACGGAGTTTGTCGAGGTCGGGTGGGACGAGGCTTTGGGTTATGTTGCAGACCGGCTGAAGAGCATACGCGACCGGCACGGTCCTGACGCACTTGCATTCTTCAATTCACCGAGATGCTCGAACGAAGAGAGCTATTTGCTCGAGAAACTGGCGCGGGCGGTTGTCGGAACGAACAATGTCGATCACGGGACAGGCGCCTACTGCAACAACAGCATTCAGGTTTTGGACGAAATGATTGGGGTGCCGGCCACGACAAACTCGATTGGCGAGCTTGACCTGAGCGATGTGATTGTGGTGGACGGTGTGGACCTTGGTCTGCAACTGCCGACGGTCGGGGGCGTTGTCATACGGGCCAAATTAAACGGGGCAAAACTGATCGTGATCGATGCCCGGCGGCATCGGGTGGCCGAAAGCGCCGATCTGTTTCTTCAAGTGCATCCCGGAACAGAAGCAGTCCTTTACGGCGCGATGGCAAAGGTGATTTACGATCGGGGATTGCGCGATCTGGGTTTCATTCGCGCCCACTGCAAGGATTACGGCGCGTTTCTCGCGCGATTGCAGGAATACGATCTGTGGTCGGCGGCAGAGGAATGCGGTGTGCCTCCTGCTCAGATCGAGGAAGCGGCCCTTGTTTACGCCCGCGCCAAAAGAGCGGCCCTGCTCTATTCGACAGGGATGGAAGCGCGCAGCAAGGAAACGATTCGTGCGATTGTGAACCTTGCGCTGTTGTGCGGAAACATTGGGAAGGAAGGAGCGGGCATTTACGCCCTTGCCGAGCAAAACAATCTTCAGGGTGTTTGCGACATGGGAATGCTGCCGGACAGGCTCCCTGGGTATCAGCCTGTCATTTGCGATGAAGCGCGTGCGCGTTTCGAGCGGCTCTGGGGCACGCGGCTTGCGTCTGCTCCCGGCCGGGGCGCACGAGAACTGTTCGGGAGGAATTGCAGTTCAGACCTCAGAGCTTTGTGGCTCTGCCGGTATGATCCGGTGAACACCGCATTGTTTGGAGATGCGGCGAAGGTGCTTGATGGGATGGAGTTGGTTGTTGTGCAGCACATTTTTCTGACAGAGACAGCGCGGCATGCGAACGTGGTGCTGCCAACGACTGCTTTTGGTGAGGAGCGTGTATCCTTTACAAACACCGAGCGCCGGATTCAGCTTGCGGAAAAGGTGTTGGAGCCGGCGCACGGTTTGACACCCGCGTGGAATCAGATTGCGCGCGTCGCGCAATTGATGGGAGTGGACTGGCGGTACAATGACAGTTCGGATGTGATGGAAGAAATTGGCGCTGCGGTCCCGTTCTACAGTGGGGCGTCGTACGAGAACCTGGCGCGTGATTACGGTCGGCAGTGGCCATGCACGAAAGATCGGCCGTTGGGCACGCGGTTTTTGTTTGGGGAACACGGGCCGGCACGCCGTTTCAAGTTCGTTCCGGTGCCGCGTGCCGCCTCTGGCCGCGCCGCAATGTCGCAGGAATATCCGTTCACATTGGTGCTGGGACACTCGCTTTATTACTGGCACCAGAATGTGCTCATACGCCACAGTGAGACCCTGAAACGGGAGTATCGGATTCTCTTGCTGGACTATCCGAACGGGTTTGTCGAAATCAATCCCGAAGACGCGGCGGTGCTCGGCATAAAAGACGGGGCGCAGATTCGCCTCTGTTCTTCCACGGGCAACGCGGTTTCAGCCGCGCGCGTCACCAAGGAAGTGCGTCGTGGGACGGTTTTTGTTCCGTATTTTGTGCGCGAAGTTGAGCGGCAGATGCGCGGTGCCGGCACTGGCGAGCAACTCATTCCAGTGCGCATCGAGAAGGTGAAAGAATGAAAGCGCGTTTGATGCGCAGCGAAGACCTTGCGATGCTGGTCAACGCAATTCGCCGGCGCGGGTACGAAGTCGTTGCGCCTTTCTGCAACAAAGGGCGCGACACCTACTATGACACGGTGACAGATGAGAACATCGGCCGTGTGCGGCTGCATGTGCCGAATCCGTATTATCCCCCGAAGCGCTTTGTGCTGCCGCCGATTGAGGGGTTGCTGCGGGTGAAACGCGCCAACGGCACGTACGATCTTCAGGCGACCTATGAGGCGCCCAAGCGCGCGATATTCGGGATTCGTTCATGCGATGTGGCCGGGATATACCATCTTGACCGGTTTTATCTCGGGCGTGAATTTCCGGACACCTACTACGCGAGGCGGCGCCGGGAGCTGTTGCTGGTGAACGTTGTCTGCACGAATGCGGAGTTGGACATAAGCGACGCCTGCTTCTGTGTATGCACGGATACCGGGCCGGCGGCGCGGGACCATTTCGACCTGCAACTGATGGACCTTGGGGCAGGCGAGCTGCTTGCCGTTGCGGGAACGCTCGCTGGGGAAGCCCTGTTTGAAGAACCACTCTTCACAAAAGCCGCACAGGAACATGTCGAGCGCCGGCGGCAAATCCTCAGCGAAGTGCGAAAGAGATTCAAGACAACCACCTGTTGGTTCAGCGCAACGGTCCGGTATGTGTCCCAAGGGTCAGTCCCGGAAAAGACATGGGAGGAAATTGGCAACCGTTGTTTGGAGTGTGGCGGTTGCACCTATGTTTGTCCGGCGTGCACGTGTTTCACGGTGTCGGACAGGCCGGCAGGGCGCGACGAGATCGAGCGTGTTCGGATTTGGGATTCGTGTGCGCTTGGCGGGTTTACGCGGATGGCCGGCGGGCACAATCCGCGAAAGAGCGTGCACGACAGGCGCAACCGCCGGTTTTTCAGGAAACTGGCGCATTATTTCATTCAACGTGAATTGAGCATGGCATGCGTGGGATGCGGCCGATGCGCCGCCGTGTGCCACGGCGACGTTGGCATGCCAAGCGTCGTCGAAATGATCAGGCGCGCCGCCGCGCTTGAAGAGAAGATCGAACCTGTTCCGGCTGATGGACGCTAATGGCAAAATCACCGTGGCGGCTGAAGGTCGTGGCGTGCTCCCTGAGACGGTTCCCGGCCCGGCTGAGAACGTTTATCTGCCGAAACTGGCCGTGCTTGTCAGGGTCCAGGACGAGATTGCCGAAGTAAAAACCTTTTACTGGCATTTTGTTGATGAGGCTGAGCAAGGGAAATTCCGGGCGTTCAGGCCGGGCCAGTTTGCACAGGTTTCATTGTTTGGTGTGGGCGAGTTTCCGGCTTCGTTGCCGCCGAGTCCGACCGAGGACGAACTGTTTTTCACGGTTCGGAATGTGGGCAGTTGCACGGCTGCACTTCATGCTCTGAAGCCGGGCGAGGTTTTCGGTGTGCGTGGTCCGTACGGCAACGGGTTTCCGATGGAGCAATACCATGGTCGGAACCTTGTGTTTGTGGCGGGCGGGATAGGTTTGATCCCGTTGAGGTCCTGCATTGTATATGCGATGGCTCATCGCGAGCGTTACGGCCGGCTCCAGGTTTTCTACGGGGCGCGGACGCCGTCAGACTTGATGTACGTCCGGGATTTGAAGGCGTGGGAAGAATCTGCTGGATTGGAATGCCATGTCACAGTTGATCGCCCGGCGGACGGGTGGAAAGGTAATGTTGGCGTGGTGGGCAGCCTGCTCAAGAAACCGGGGATCAACGTTGCGGTGGCGAACTCGACGGCGTTTGTGTGCGGTCCGCCGGTGATGTTTCGTTTTGCGATCAAGGACCTGCTGCAACTCGGTTTTGCGGAACGCGACATTGTTTCGACCCTTGAACGCTACATGAAATGCGGGGTTGGCAAGTGCGGCCATTGCTGCATAGGGGTTGCCTACGTCTGCGTTGACGGGCCGGTTTTCACGTACGAGCAAATCAAGAAACTCGGCGAAGACATCTGATGAACGATATCGGACAACACTTGCGCACCATCCTTGGCACACCAGGGCGCGTGGCCGTGGTCGGCATCGGCAACATCGAAAGCGGCGACGACGGCTTCGGAGTGTGTCTGGTGAACGGGATCATGAACAGGCTTGGTGTCCTGTGCGACGATGGCGAAGCGGCTCGATTTGATGGGCAGGCGAACTGCGAGTTCATTGTTGCGGGCGTTGAACCCGAGCGGCATTCGCGCAGGCTGGTTGAAAGCGGGTTTGATCGGGTGTTGTTTGTGGATGCGGTTGCGTGTGAAGGCGACCCGGGGACGATTGTGTTGATGGACTGCAAGGAGTTGGAAGAATTGCGCCTGGAGGTTTCGACTCACAGGATCGGGCTTGGTTTGTTGGCGAAGTATATCGAAGAGGTTTGCGGGGCCCGGGTGTGGCTTTTGGGCGTGAAACCGGAGTCAGTGAAACGCGGAACCGGTTTGTCGGCGCCGGTAAAAGAGAGCCTGAATGTTCTGGAGTCGTTAATGGGAGAGATGCTGGAGGTGGCCAGGTGTTGACGCCTGAACAAGCAGTCGTAGGAGCGATTTTTGTGTGCCTTGGCGGCGCGGTGCTGACCGCTGTTGTTGCCTCGAGAAGGCGGCTGGCGGGTTGGGCGGCGTTTTTCGTGACTGCGCTTTCCGGTGCGCTGGTGCTGGCGGCTGTTGCGCGGGTTTTTGCAGGCGGAGTTTCTGAGGAACCGGCCCAGTTCCTTCAGATGCCGGCGCTGGGATTTGCGTTGCGGCTTCATGTGGACGGTTTGAGCGCGGTGTTTTTGGTGCTGTCGGTGCTGGTTGCGGTGCCGGCAGCGCTTTACGGCATCCGGTACATGGACCATTACAGCGGGTACGGCGTTGGCAGGTACTATCCGTATTTTCTTGTTTTTCTGGCGGCCATGTACGGGTTGCTGACCACGACTGACATGATGTGGTTTTTCTTCATTTTCTGGCAAATGATGACCATGCCGGGCTATGCGCTCATCAGATACGAGCACCGCATCCGCCAGAACGTCCGCGCAGCGAACAAGTACCTTTTGATGATGCAGATTGCGTGTGTGGCAACGATGGTCGGCGCGGAATTCCTTGCGCTGACCGGCGCGGCTGCCACTGGCGGAGGCGGACTGAAATACGATTTCGAGAGTGTCAGGATCAATCTGCCGGCAATGTTGCAGACGCGCCCGACTGCATCGGCGATTGCGTTTGGTCTGTTCCTGATCGGGTTTGGCATAAAGATGGGGATGTGGCCGTTCGGGCAGTTTTGGCTGCCCGACGCGCACCCGGCGGCGCCTTCGCCAGTGAGCGCGATGCTCTCGGGCGTGATGATCAAGACGGGCGCATACGGTCTGATGCGGTATTTTCTCTGGCTGCCGTCGCCGGCCGTGCGCGTGGAATTCCCGATGGCATCGTGGGGCGCATTGGTTGTGGCGCTGGGGACGATCACGCTTTTCACCGGCACGATGCAGGCGCTGCGGCAGGAACAATCGAAGCGGCTGCTGGCGTTCCACAGCATAGGGCAGATCGGTTACATCATGCTCGGGGCAGGGGCGTGCATGGTGCTGTTGGCCAAAGGGGGCGGCATTGGCGCGACGCTTGGGGCAGTGGGGTTGTGCGGCGCGTTGTTTCACGTGCTTAATCACGGGTTGTTCAAGGCGCTGCTGTTTCTGAACGCAGGCTCGTTGCTCTGGGCCACTGGCACACAAGACCTGAATCGGATGGGCGGATTGATGCGGCTGATGCCGTTGACGGCGGCGACTGCGTGCATTGCGTCGTTTTCGATTGCGGGCGTGCCGTTGTTCAACGGGTTTGCCAGCAAATGGCACATTTATGTGGCGTGCATTGCCGGCAGCAGTGCCGCGAAGTACCTTGCTGTGTGCGGTCTGATTGCAATTCTTACAAGCGCGCTCACATTGGCTTCGTTCATGAAGTTCTTTGGTGCGAGCTTCCTGTCGCGCAGCAGCAAGCTGGTCAAGGAACGGTTTGCAAGCCGCCGTCGGCTTGAGGTTGGCGGATTGATGCAGGTGCCGCAGGTGTTTCTTGCGGCGGCTTGCGTTTTGCTGGGTATTTGGCCTGCGCTGGGTGTGGGCGTGATTGGGATGGCGTTGCGGCAGAGTCATCAGGGCTGGGGCGAAGCATTGGCGGCGGGAACAACAGCCTCTGGCGGGGCATGGTGGGGAGTCACACTGGTCAACGGCGCGGCTGTGTTTGCTCCTGCAGGTGTTGCTTTGGTGTTGGTGGGAGGGCTGTTGGCTGCGTTGTGGGTGAGCAAGGCCGGGGGCGCGAGCCGGCGCGTCGCGGAACCGTGGTTGTGCGGCTATGCCCGGGAAGGCGAGCACAATCGTTATCGAGCGCACGGGTATTACGGGGAGATAAAGAGGCTGTTCAGGTGGGTTGGCGGCGGGTGGCGCGGCGGCATGGTTGAAGAATCGGCTGTGGCATCAAGAGGAAACGACCGGAAAAGCGGGTGAGAATCGAGGTGACAAACTGTTAACATGGCGGCGAGGGAGAAACTTGGGTTTTTGCGGCAGCGGTTTGGGTCGGCGATTGTACGCGCCGACCTGACAAGCGATCGCCGACTTTACGTGTTTGTCGAGCCGAGATCGGTCAAGGAGGTTTGCCGGGCGTTGTTCCGTGAGCTGGACGCCCGGTACGTGATAACTATCGGCGCTGACGATCGGCCGTGGTCGGGTTGTTTCATGGTTGCGCACAACTTTGCGTTTGACCGGGATCGGTTGCTGGTGAGCGTGATGTGTCTTTTGCCGGCTGACTCGCCGCGGATTGAGAGCATTTCCGATGTTGTGCCGGCGGCGAATTGGGCCGAACGCGAGATGCGCGACCTTGTCGGGATCGAAGCTGTGGGGCATCCGTATCCGAAGCGGTTGGTTTTGCCGGACGGCTGGCCGGATGGCCTGCATCCTTTGCGGAAGGATGTCGAGTGGGATGAGGCGCCGGATTGTGATGACAGCGGGACAGGTTACGATTTCGATGATCCACCGGAAGGTTGCACTGTGGTGCCGTTTGGGCCTTTTCATCCGACGTTGGATGAGCCGGCGCATTTTCGGCTGTACGTTGAAGGGGAAATCGTTCGCGGGTGCGAGTATCGGGGGTTCATGGTTCACAGGGGGATCGAGAAACTGGCCGAGAGCGTGCTGGGGTACAATGATATTCCGATCATGGCGGAGCGCATTTGCGGGATATGCGGCTGCGTTCACAACGTGGCATACGCGCAATCGGTCGAGGAAGCCGTTGCTTTGCGTCCGCCGCCCCGTGCGGAGTACATCCGCACCATAATGCTGGAACTGGAACGGCTGCACAGCCATCTTTTGTGGGTGGGTTTGGCGTGTCACATTGTTGGGTTTGACACGCTGTTCATGCAGGCCTTCAGGGTTCGGGAACCGGTGATGTGGATTGCGGAGAAGATCAGTGGCAATCGCAAGACCTATGGCTTGTGCGTGATTGGCGGGGTCAGATGGGACATTACCCCTGAGCTGAGCGACGAGCTCAAAACGGTTTTGGACAAGCTCGAGAGCGAATGGCACAGCGTGGCCAGGGCGGTCAAGAACGACAGGAACATACAGCGAAGAACGCGCGGCGTTGGCGTTGCTGACGCGAAGGTTGTCAAGGAAATGGGGTTGATCGGGCCTGTTGCGCGCGCAGCAGGCGTTGACATTGATTGCCGGCGCGATCATCCGTATGCGGCGTATGACAGAGTCGGTTTTCGAGTGATAACCGCCCAGAGCGCTGATGTGTGGGGCAGGCTGGTGGTGCGGACCGACGAGGTATTCGAATCAATTGGCATTATCCGCCAATGCCTCGCGCGGCTTGAGCCCGGTCCGATTCAGACCCCGATCAAGGAAGACCTCCCGGCCGGGCGGTTCGGCCTGTCTTCGGTCGAAGCCCCGCGCGGTGAATCGCATCATTTTGTGATCACGGGCGAGAACAACCGGCCTCGAAGGTGGCGGGTCAGGGCGCCGACCTACCAGAATCTGCAGGGTGTGCCTTCAATGATTCGGGACGCACAACTGGCGGACATGACAATTGCTTTGGGGAGCATCGATCCGTGCTTTTCGTGCACGGACAGGATCGAAGCGGTGGACGTGAGGTATGGGTCGGTCAAGGTCTGGACACCGCGCGAACTCAGAGAAATGGCAAAACGCCCGCAAAGCGGTCGCGACATCAAAGATTCCTAGGATACCGATGGTCATGAGCTGGTTTTGGGCAACAATTGGATGCATCTTCAACGCAGCGCTTGTGCTGGTGCTGGCGCCCTTGTTCGAAGGCATCCTCAGGAAAGTGACAGCGCGTGTGCAATCCAGGAAGGGCCCGCCGCTGTTGCAGTCTTATTACGACCTTTTCAAGCTGCTCGGGAAGGAAGACATCGAGTCCGGGGAAGCGCCGTGGGCGCAGCGATTCGCCGCGTGGCTCTCGATGGGCGTGGTGCTTGCGGCGGTTTGTTTTGTTCCGATGGGATTCCGTGCGCCGCTGGGCGGCGCTGGCGATGCGCTGGTTTTGATTTATCTGCTGATGCTGGGAGGGCTCTGCACGCTGATGGCCGGGCTTGCCGCGGGTTCGGCCTATTCGCTGTTGGGGATGAGCCGCGAGATGATGCTTATGATCACGTTGGAACCGTTGTTTGCGGTGGCCATGATTGTCGGAGCCGTTCACGCAAACTCGTTGCGTCTGGACGCGGTCCTCGGGGGTGCGGTCTATGAAGGGCGGTTTGGAGTGTCCGGATTGCTGATGCTGGCGGTGTCGATGGCATCGTTTCAGGCTCTGGTGCAGCGTGTGCCGTTCGACATACCGGAAGCTGAAACTGAGATAATGGAAGGGCCGTTGTCGGAGTATTCGGGCCCGAAACTTGCATTGTTCAAGTGGGCGCGGATGGCAAAGCTGGTGGTTTACGCGGCACTGTTTGTGGCGTTGTTTGTGCCATGGGGATCGGGCTTGCCGTTTCCGGTTGGGTGGGTGCTGTTCTGGTGCAAGATGTTGGTTCTTGTGCTGGTTGTGACATTGGTGGCGGCGACACATGCGAGGTACCGGGTTGACCAGGCGGTGCGGTACTTTGGCGGGATGCTGGTGATCGCCGTGTTTGCGCTGATCCTCGCGACGTATGGGTACTGAGTCGTGCATGGCGAATCCAACGAAAGCCGCGGCGCGTGTCGGTTTCACCGCCGCAGCCGGAGAAATCACGGGTTTCGCACCGCGCGTAACTGAGTCAAGGTCATGTCATTGCTGAGCAAAATCAGGGAAACGGTTCTTTGCCTCAAAGCCGGGCGGGTGACGCTGCCTTATCCGGCAGAGCCGCGGCCGGTGCCGCCGCGGTTTCGGGGCCGGCCTATTTTTGATGCGGCCAAATGCATCGGTTGCGCCGGTTGCGCGAACAACTGTCCTGCGCGGGAGATTCTGGTGCACGACGTTTGCCAGGAGCTGCGGATTATCCAGTACCTTGGCAGGCGGTGCACATTCTGCGGCCGGTGCGCGGATGTTTGCCCCGAAAAAGCCGTCACAATGAGCCATGACTTTGAAACAGCCACGAACGCAATTGCCGATTTGAGCCAGCGACTCGAGCTGTTCATGAGCACTTGCCAGCGTTGTGGCAGGTGTTTCCCCGAGCCGTCACCGCTCGAACGGTTGAAACTCAAGGGGTACAGATTTGACGATGTGGCCAGTGAAAGATGGATTTTCCACTCGAAAGGTTACCTTGATGCCGAGTCAACAGTGGCTGACATCAGGATTGATCTGGACTGATTGGCGGTTGTTTGCGGTCGTGCACAAATGATCAAGCAGCTTTGCAGGAAAATGTTTCGCAAATCGCTGTGGGTTTACCATGCCAACAGCGGCGGGTGCAACGGTTGTGACATTGAAGTGCTCAACGTTCTGACGCCCTACTACGATGCCGAGCGGTTCGGCATAAAGCTGGTGGGTTCGCCGCGGCACGCCGATGTCATGCTTTGCCAGGGTCCTGCAATGCGCCCCACCGCAGCGGCGCTGCGTCGCGCATACGAAGCCATGCCAGAACCGAAGCTCGTATTCGCAATCGGTTCGTGTGCTTGTGGCGGCGGAATTTGGCACGACTCATACAACGTGCTGGGGCCGGTTGAAAAGGTGATCCCCGTTAATTACTACATTCCGGGATGTCCACCCAGGCCGGAGGCGATCCTGTACGGGGTTGCTCTTGCGCTGGGTCTTGTCGAGAAGAAGATGTGCCCGGTGACACTCCAACGGCGCAGGCTCCCGATCCCTCGCTATCACCCGGAATCTCTCGTCGGGACCGGAATTGAGATCGTGTACAAGGACGCCGAAAAGGTGTAGCCCGCATGTTTCGCAGCCCGGCTTAGCCGGAACCAAACGATATGGGGACAGGCACGTAGTTCCATCAGAATTGAAATGCAAGAAACCAGACAAGATTGACATACACAGCGGCCAGCACGTCGTCCGCTGTCACGCCCCATCCGCCCGGCAATTGCTGGCTTTTGCGGACCGGCCATGGCTTCCATATGTCGAAAAGACGGAAACCGGCGAACAGTCCAAAAGCCAACAGCAGATTTGGAGTCGTGATCAGTTCGCCAACAGGCGGAATCTCTCCCGATGGCAAACTCACTGCCATCATCGGCCCAAGGAAACAAACAGGCACGGCCGTAATCTCGTCCAAAACGATCGACTGATGGTCTTTGGCGCCGAGGATTTTTTCCGACCGCCCGCATACACACACGCTCAGCAGCAAGCCCATCACAACGCACGCGCAGTACAACCATGTCCGCCCCGTAAGCATCAGCAGCCAAACCAACACCATCCCAACCAGAGAACCCCATGTGCCGGGAGCAGGTTTGATCCGGCCCACGCCAAGACCCTGTGCGATCCAGAGGATGACCGTTGTCACACGTCGTGCAGGTACAGTTGGCGGTTGTGCCACATATACAGGAACCCGGAAACAACCGTGAGCGCAAGCGCAAGCCACAGCGCAAAGAAAGCGAACGTGGCGATCCACGGGCTGAAAAGAGCCTGAATCCATGGGGCCCATTCACCTTGTGCTTCCATCACAAGCAACGCGATCACCGCAATTACCTGGGCAGTAGTTTTGTGTTTGCCGTAACCTTCGGCCGCAAGAACCACATTCTTCGAGGCGGCCAGAAGGCGCAAACCCGTGACCACCAGTTCGCGAGCAACAACAATCACCGCCATCCATGCTTCCACCACGACCGGCGACCCGTGATGAATCCTTGCGCGCCCCGCCAGAGCAATGAAAGCTGTGCAGATCAGTATCTTGTCCGCAACCGGGTCCATCAAAATGCCAAACGTCGTAATGGCGCGGCGTTTCCGGGCAATGCGCCCGTCAAGAAAATCCGTGAAGCTGGCCACAAAAAAAAGTAGCAATGCCAAAGTGTCGTTGAAGCTCCACCGAGCGAACATTGCCCAGAGAAACAACCCCGCGAGTAAAAACCTCGAAATTGTCAGTTTGTTCGGCAGATTCATCAATGCGTTGCGGGTCAACGTTGCCGGGGAGTCTCGAGTTCCGCAACCAGATCGTAATCGGTATGGCCGATCACCCGTGCATCGGCAAACTCGCCCACGGGCCACATTCCCCGCACATAAACACGCCCGTCAATGTCCGGCGCATCAATTTCGCTCCGGCCAACAAGCCAGTCGTGTTTCTGAATTTCTGAACCGATTGCTGCGTGCGCACGACTTGATCCGTGCTCGGGCGAAAATGTCACATGCCGGAGCATCTCGTTGCCGCCTTTCCCTTCGATCAGCACGCGAATTCTGCGCCCCAAAAAAGATGCCGCCACATCACGCGCGATTTTCCGTTGCTCCCGCAGCAACAGACGCATGCGCCTTCGTTTTTCTTTCTCAGGCACCTGATCCGCCATTCGCCCCGCAACGGTGCCTTCTTCGTGCGAGTACGTGAATACACCAAGCCGCTCGAACCTCGCGCATTTCACAAACTCGAGCAGTTCCTCGAAACATCGCTCTGTCTCACCCGGAAACCCGACGATGACGGTCGTCCTTATTGCGACTCCCGGGATGCCTGTGCGGAGCTTTTGCAGCAGGCCGACAATGTGTTCCGGCCGCGTGTCACGCCGCATGCGCTGCAGAATCAGATCGTTGATATGCTGTATTGGGATGTCAACATACCTTGCCACTTTCGGGCAGTTGGCGATTGACTCAATGAGCTCGTCTGTCCAGTGAGCGGGGTGCGTGTACAGCACCCGAATCCAGAAATCGCCCGGCAGTTTCTGCAGTTCGCCCAACAGCATCGCAAGGCGCGGTGCGTCATCGGCGCCAATCCCCGCCGGTCCATGCCCTGTCCCGGCCGGCAACCCACGGGCACGATCCCGGCCGTATGCCGTTGTATCCTGAGCAATCAGGTTCAGTTCTTTCACGCCGTCCGCAATCAGCGCTCGAGCTTCCGCAACAATGTCCTCCAGAGCACGGCTTCTTTGCCGCCCGCGCACCTGTGGTATGACACAAAAGCTGCATCGATGATCGCACCCTTCGGCGATTTTCAAATATGCGTAATGATGAGGCGTAAGACGAAAACGCGCCGCATCTGCGCTGGGAATGTATTCCGGACGCCTGTTGATCGAGACAACCGGCATCAACCCTGCCTTTCCCATCGCGCCGGCGAGGTCCTGTTTTCGGCGCCGACGCGGCCTGTCCGGTCCATGCCCGCCACTCTCCCGCCCCCGATGTGCTCCTTTCAAAAGGCGCGATTGTTCTCCCAGTCGCGTGGCCCGCAGTGCCACTGCTTCCCGGACCAGATCGGCGATTCTGCCAACTTCATCTGTGCCCGCAAACACCTCCACTTCGGGCAAAAGCACCGGCAGGTTCTCCCGGTACCGCTGCGGAAAACAACCCACAACAATCAATGCCTGTTTCCGGCGCCGGCTGTTTCGGAACTCGACGGCTTGCAGTACGGCATCTATGCTCTCGATTTTTGCGCTCTTGATGAACGCGCATGTGTTTATGATGACAACATCGGCGCGCGCCTGGTCGTTGGTGATTTCGATCCCCGCGCAAAGAAGCGCCCCAACCATCAGCTCGGAATCGACAAGGTTCTTTGCGCAACCCAGCGAGATTATCGCCGCGCGCAGGTGTTTTTCGCGTTTCCCCAATTTGCTCACAGCAATAGACAACGAAGACGGAGCAAGGTTATCCAAATGATCACCTTGGAGCCGGTCCCCGACTCGGTGGTGGCAAAGGCAGAGTGTTCCCGGCCGGAGGACGACCCGGCCGGTACAAGCCCGGTTCGATGCCGCGGGTTGGGTCTTGCTCGAGCCGGCTTCTGACGGCGTGTTGCACCCAGAATGCGCTGCCAAGCAACGCGGCAGCAGCAATCAGCGGCAGCGCAATCCGCCAGTTCACGCGCGACAAATGCAGCATCACGAAATCGATGAAAGTCCGCTCAGGCGCTGAGAGACTTGGCGGCTCACGGAATTTCTCCGTTTGCGCAAGCTCCTTCTCGAGCGTCTGCATGATTTCTGCAGCATCGATTTTCACGAGCCGCGCGTAGCTGCGAACAAATCCGCGAATGTACACGGGCGCCACAAACACGTCATAATTGCCGCTTTCAAGCGCGTGCACGTGGTCGGCGCGCATCTTCGTCGCGTCGGCGACCTGCTGGATAGTCAGGCCGTGCGCTTCACGGGCTCTCTTGAGTTGCTCGGCAACAGTTGCCATGCCGATGTGAGATTACATTGGACCAGAGCAACTTGACAACCCAACAACAGCGTGCCGCCCGCCCTCACTACAAACATGTCGGCCCTACGGGCCTTGGTTCTGGCCAACAGACGACCGGTTTCGATTACGCAAATCCGGCGCCCGAGCATTCACGGCTCGGGGCGGGCAAGAAATAGAGTGCCAGGCACTTTATCCAGAACATTCACCGGCTCGGGGCGGCGAAGAATCGCCGCGCTCCTAGCGATACGTTTGAAAAAACAACGAAGCCGGGAGCGCGGCCGTCCCCGGCCGCATCAACCTGACGACCGATCTTGCGACCAGTTTCAGCGACTGATCTTGGTCGCCCGAAGCGATACCGGCCCCGGCAAGCCGGAGTCAAGCAACGGTTCGGTCTTTTTCCACAGTCGCCATGTGGTGAAGGCGAATCTGCCTGTGGGACTGGGTTTGTTCTCGAGCACCCACTGAGGCCAGCGCTTGAGCGTGCCGTTTTCGTGCCGTTCGCTGTCCTCTGGCAGTTGCTCGTCGCCGATGAGGCGGTTGGGCCACAAGTTGACCACGGACACTTCAAGCATGTTTTGGCCGACTCGAGCATGCTTTGTAATGTCGATCGTGAATGGCGGTTTCCAGAGCGTGCCGATGTTCTGCCCGTTCAACTTGACTTTGGCCATGACAGCCACCTTGCCGAGGTCGAGGTAAAGCCGCTGGTTTTTTGCCAGCATTTTGCGTGGCACGGTGAAAGTTGTGGTGTAGATGGCTTCCCCGGAGAAATGCTTGATGCCTGGATTCTCGTGCGCGCTCCAGGAAACAAGTTTCTCGAAAGTGGTTTCTGAAGGCGCGCCCCACCCCGGCGCGAAGCGGACATGCCACGGTCCATTGACCTGCATTTGCGACGGCACGTCTGTGACGCGCACACGTCGGGTCGTGCCGGCATCGGTCAGGATTGTGTAATCGCCGGGCTCGCTAACTTCCAGCAGAGCGTGCCCTTTGGGGTCGCACCTGACCATTGCCGGCGGTGTCCGCGGAGCCTCGGCTTGTGCAAGGTCGATGATGTCCGGGTCGGTCCCGGAAACGCGGTGGCGTTGGCCGTTCATGGTGTACTCCAGCTCGAGAGTTTTTACCACGAGGAACGCCGGGTCATCGCCCTGGGCCATGAGGGCGACTTTGAAGCTGGTTTCGCCGGCATCAACAAGCCGTTGCACTTTGTCGCGCACATCGCGTGTGCGGGCCGGGTCGTCGAGCACACCGTATCGGGCTTTCTCGACAATGATCTGAATGGCGGACCGGCTGATATTGACCATCGCGGGGTCTTGGGCTTTGACGCGAAACGATCGGCCATCGATTTCGTAATCGACAACCAGCGTTTTCACGATTTCGGGCGCGGGGTCGTCCCCTTCGGCCATCGTCATGGCTGGGAACCGCAATTCGCCTGCGTCAACCTTGCGTTGGACTTTGGCGGTGACATCGCGCGTGCGGGCCGGGTCATCAAGCACGCCGTAAAGAGCTTTGCGGATGAGAACGCGTGTCACGGGTCCGGGCGCTGTGGAGAAAAGCGGCTTGCCATCCCGCGTCACGAGGCGAATCGCGCTGCTTTTGTCAGTCGGCGCACGGAACACTACGAACACCGACCCGGATGGCTCGAACGGTATTAGCACGCGCGTGACTCCGTTTTGTTCTTCCCACATCGGGGCGCGCTCAGTGCGTCCGGTGTCGGGCCACCAGAGTTCCGGCACGCGACCGTTCACGCGGAATGAGCATTTGCTGACAAACGCGTGTGGTTGGAGGTTGGCGACGAAGTATGTCTCCGCGCCTGCGGCAGAGCGATGTATCCACCGCAACG
>JARYMD010000480.1 GCA_029907285.1 Verrucomicrobiota bacterium
CCAATGCAACTTGACCGGTGGCATGTTTTCGCGCGCTGAGAACTCGAGATGGATGGCGCACGCCTTGGGGAAACTGTCGGGGAACCGCTCGGAGGAACTGCCTTGTGCGGCGACCGGGGGATTCAGTTTTAGCGCCCGATAGATGATATCGATGCTGTAACATCCCATGTCACCGATGGCCCCGCAACCAAAGTCGTACCAGCCGCGCCACACGAACGGCAAATAACAGTGGTGGTAGGGTCTTTCTGGTGCAGGTCCCAGCCACAGATCCCAGTCCAATCCTTCCGGGACCGGTTCGCCTTTGCTCGGGGTTGGCAATCCTTGCGGCCAAACCGGGCGGTTCGACCAGTTGATGACCTCGCGGACTTTGCCTATGGCGCCTGCGGCGATCCATTCGCACAATCGACGTGTATCTTCAGTTGCCTGCGTGCCGACGGCGACCTGGGTTGCGACCCCGGTTTCAGTGGCCAGCTCGGCCATTCGTCTTGCTGCGTGGATCGAATGCGCCATCGGTTTTTGGCAATAGACGTGCTTTTTCCTTAGCATCGCCGCGATTGCCACGGGTGCATGAAGAACATCGGTAGTGCCTACGACAACGGCGTCGATGTCTCGCTCCTTGTCAAGAAGTTCACGATAATCGGCGTATGCTGAACAACCCCGGTAATTGGTTGTGCCGATGCGCTTTGCGTTCCATGCGTTCACGATCTTCTGGCACGGCTCACGACCAGCCACACCGGCAGGCACGCTCTGCGTCGGAGTGAGTTGGATCATTGGCGAATTCGGGCTCAGCCATTCCCAACCCGAACTGACGCCCAAGAGCCTGTGAACGGCGTTGGCAAACTCGCTTTGGCCCCACTGCGGATAATCGGCAGCGCTGCGCACCGGATCGCACACTGCGACGCCCTGTACATCCGGTTGTTTCAGAAACTCGATCATCACTCGCAGCCCCTGCGAACCCACACCCACAAATGCAATGTTCAACCTGCTGTTCGGGGACAGGTCGCCGCCACGGCCCAAAACAGCTGCGGGGACAACGCTGGCGACAACAGCGCATGTGCTGCCAGTGGCGAGAAATTGTCTCCGAGTGATGCAAGACCTGCCAGAATCGCGAGGACCAAAAGATGCTTTCATCGGCTTGATGCTGTGCGGTTGTTCCCAAAAGCCTCAAGCACAAAATCACAGCACGGCAGAGTCGAACCCGGCTTCCGAGCAAGGGATCAGGACGAATCAATGAGGATATGGAATCTGGGACGTGAAATGCGGGGGCAGGGGACGGAAGTCGGAAGACGGGGTAGGGGACAGCAAGATGTGAGATCATTGACACAGAGTGTGATGCTGTGATTACCTGCGGGGCAGATGCCACTTTGAGGCATCAGTCGAATGCGACATGACATACGCCGAAGCGATTCAGTTTTTATACGATCTGCAGCTTTTCGGAGTTAAGCTGGGTTTGGAAAACACGCGGCGTCTTGCTGAGTTCGTCGGCAACCCGCACCACCGCCTCAGGTTCATTCATGTGGCCGGGACAAACGGCAAAGGCTCGACTTGCGCAATGCTTGAAAGCATCTATCGCGCAGCCGGGTCGCGGGTTGGACTGTTCACCTCGCCGCATCTGGTCAGGTTCAGCGAGCGAATTCAGGTCAACAGACAGCCTATTCCGGACGACGACGTGGTTCGGCTGGTTGAAGGAATGCGCTTGTTGTTGGACCGTTTCCCGCGCGATTACCGGCCGACGTTTTTCGAGGTGGTAACCGTGATGGCGCTGCAATTCTTTGCCGAAAAACAGTGCGATCTTGTTGTCTGGGAAACCGGCCTTGGCGGCAGACTTGACGCGACGAACATCGTCACTCCGCTTGCCAGCGTGATAACTAATGTGCAAATGGATCACCAGCAGTACTTGGGCAACACGCTCGCGCGAATCGCCGCTGAAAAAGCCGGCATCATCAAGCACGCCGTGCCCGTGGTCACGGGCGCGGATGCGACTGAAGCACTCAATGTCATCCGCGCTGCAGCAGAGCTGGCAGAATCCCCGCTGACCGAGGTTGGCCCCGGGGACACGACGCGCTCGCCGCTGGACAAATTACAATTGCCGTTGATGGGCGCGCACCAGCGCATAAACGCTGCCGTGGCTCTTGCGACAGTCCAGGTTCTGCAGGGGACGATACCTGTCTCTGACCAGAACATCGTGGACGGTTTGGCCCGGGTGGAATGGGCTGGGCGACTGCAGGTAATCAGGTCGCCTTCGGGGCGGACAACGCTCGTGGACGGAGCGCACAATCCGGGCGCAATGGAAGCGTTGGACCGCGCTTTGCGCCAGTATTATCCGGGACAACGTCCTGTTGTCATATTGGGCATTTTGCGTGACAAAGATTGGCGCGCGATGTGCGACGTGTTGCTGCCGTCGGCAAAGTCGGTTTGCATGGTGCCTGTTGCCAGCGCACGAACGACCCAGCCGGAAGAACTACGCGCCTATTGCAACAGCCGCCATCCGACCATTCCAACCAACGTGTGCCATTCTCTGAGCGAGGCACTGCGCCTGACCGACGCAGAACCGTTTCGTCTCATCACGGGTTCTTTGTATCTTGTGGGCGAAGCGTTGGATCTTCTGGGTGCAATCAATGGGAAAGGCATGGGCGAGCAAGGGCTCAATGAGTATCGCACCAGCCCGCCTGTTCCATAGCCCGGCGTAGCCGGAAGCAAAGTTGCCTGAGGGTCAAAGACCCGGTTCCTGCGCACGTTGATGAGGGCTGGGCTGTTGAACGCTGTGCCGTTGAACCTGGCAACGCCCAACGTACAAAGCTCAACGTAGAACGTTCAAAGAATTTACTGCACCAATGATTGCTCAATTCAAAGCCCCCCAAAGGCGGGAT
>JARYMD010000481.1 GCA_029907285.1 Verrucomicrobiota bacterium
CCGGTTTGGGCAGTGTCGGCAGGCGCAAAACCCGTCAGAACGACGTTGGGATCGCCGATGACCTGTCCTCCAAGGAACTGTGCGATCTCGATTGCAGTGAATGACATTAACGGTGAGTTCTGGAGCGGGTTGACGGTTGGTCCGACATATCTGTCAAATGCCGCGCTCGGTTTCGACGGCATTGCCCGGGCCAAGGACAATCACTCGCGGCTTCCAGCCTTTTGCTTCGGCGGCATCGACGGCGGCAAAGCTCATTATTGTTATCACATCGCCCGGCCGGCCCAATCTGGCGACCGCGCCATTGAGCACAATGTCGCCCGAACCCGGCGCGCCGGGGATGACATACGTTTCCCATCGCGCGCCGTTGGCTGTATTGCCGCACAAAATGCGCTCGTAAGGGAGCAATCCAACCTTTTCCATGAGGTCAGAGGCGATTGTGAGGCTGCCCTCATAATCGACACTCGCTCCGGTAACACCCGCGCGATGTATCTTTGATTTGAGCAAATACACTTGCATCACAAACCTTCCATCAGGGAAATCTCAATGCCCACAAGTATAAACCCGAATCGTCAACCTTCAATCAGGATTTGAGTGCGGAACCAGCTTATGCCGCTGCAGCAACGGCCGCTCTTGTTGGCAATTCTCCAAACAACGCTGAATCGAGGTCAAACTGTCTTCTGGAAAGAACTGCCGAGCGTGCCCTTGGCCCGGTCCTCAATCTTTGGCGTCCTTGTGCCGGACAATGATCTGGGAAATCTCGCCAAAACCGATGCTGACTTCTTTCCCGCCGCCTTCGTACAGTTGCAAGAAAAACTCGTTGGACGAAATCCGACTGATTCGCTTCCCGATATATTCGTTCTTTGGCGTCCGTATGACAAGGACAAGGTCCTTTTCTGCTTCGCTCGGCACCACGCGGAAGAATCCCGGGAACTGGGTTTCCATGAAACGCCTGTTGAAAGTGTATTCTCCGCGGTTGTACACCTTGGTCTCGGTTGGACCAGCCTTTTGCTGTTTCCCAGTAGCGGCGACACGCAAGCCCGATCCGGCAGGCACGGCAACCCGTTTGGATGTTGTGCCAGCCGCTTTTCCGGCAGGGGCACTCGGAAGCGCTTCCTGACCCGTTTCTGGCAGCGGCATTTCGCCGCCTTCGACCGCTGTGGGGGGAGAAACCATGAAAAGCAGCGGGCCAAACACGGGCAGCAAAGCCGAGAGACCACAAACGACACTGACAGGGCGTCCTTTGTAACGGGCGATCTCGTAACCCGCCAGGAGGTTGGCAAGGTACAACACTCCAAATATGCCCAGCCCGATCGGCGTGAAGAATGAACTGAACAACGATGTGCGGCCCACGGGCCTTGTCACCCGGGGCACCTCCCTGACAACGATGGTTTTTGGCTTCGGACGCGGCGGCGCCGGGAGGTCGATGAACGGCTCGACCATTGGCGCAAGCTTCTGGTTTTGCGCCAGATCAGCCAAAGCCTCCTGAGTGAACTTGCTGTACGGTATTCGTTTTGAAAACCCGCCGGGGATGCGAAAAACCACGCCGTAATCATTGCCGTCGGCGGGCTCGCCGCTAATGGTGCTCCCATCAAGCAGCTTGAAGTCTTTCGCCCATGCCGTTATAGCACCGAGAACAAAAACTGCAATCCACAAGCGTACCGAGTTGCGCATTTCACGATTTGGATAGCAGACAACGGGCTTTCAGTGAAGCAATTTTCTTCGCACCACAATATTTGCAAAGGAGTTGGCAACGCATGTGGAGATTCAGAAGGCGCCGACGCAAACAGTGTTCACCAGAAAATCATTTCCGTTGGCCTGACGGCGAATCCCGGTTTCCGCCGAGGGGTTGGTTGTTGCGTCGTGCAACCGAATTGTTAACCTTGCGGCACGCGACGCGTTCAGAGCCAGCGTTGTTTGCTCGGCAGGGACGCTCAAATCTGTCATACAAGAATGAAAACTTTCAGAACACTCGACGGCAACGAGGCGGTTTCCTACGTTGCATACCGTTGCAATGAAGTCATGGCGATCTACCCCATTACACCTTCTTCGCCAATGGGCGAGTGGTGTGATCAGTGGGCTTCCGAAGGAGTTCGCAATTTGTGGGGAACCATCCCGCAGGTGGTCGAGATGCAAAGCGAAGCCGGCGCCGCAGCCGCGGTCCACGGTTCTCTCCAGACCGGCGCGCTGACATGCACTTTCACCGCCTCGCAGGGGTTGCTGCTGAAAATCCCAAACATGTTCAAGATCGCCGGCGAACTGACCCCGACCGTCTTCCACATATCCGCCCGGACACTTGCAACACATGCGCTGTCAATTTTCGGCGATCACAGCGACGTCATGGCCGCCCGCAGCACGGGGTTCGCCATGATCAATTCCGCGTCGGTTCAGGAAGCCATGGACATGGCACTGATCGCTCAAGCTGCAACGCTCGAGGCGCGTGTACCGTTCATGCATTTCTTCGACGGATTCCGCACGTCGCACGAAGTTGCAAAGATTGAGATCATCCCTGACGACGTGATGCGCCAGATGATCAACGACGATCTTGTGATTGCGCACCGGCAGCGAGCGATGAACCCGGATCGCCCCGTCCTCCGCGGCACCGCACAAAACCCGGACGTTTTCTTCCAGGCCCGTGAAGCGTGCAATCCGTTCTATTTCCAGTGCGCGGACATCGTTCAAAAGGCGATGGACAGGTTTGCCGAACTGACCGGCCGCAGGTACGAGGTTTTCCAATACGAAGGCGCTCCGGACGCAACAAGTGTTGTTGTTCTGATGGCGTCGGCATGCGAAACCGCTCAGGAAACCGTCGAGTACCTGAACGCTCGTGGCGGCAAGTACGGTGTGATCAAAGTGCGCCT
>JARYMD010000482.1 GCA_029907285.1 Verrucomicrobiota bacterium
GGCAACGCGCGGTTTTGTGCCGCCGATTTCGCTGGAGGTGTTTGTGCACGGCGCGCTTTGCATTTCCTATTCAGGCCAGTGTTTTGCAAGCAGGGCGCTTGGAGGACGCTCCGCAAACCGGGGTGATTGTGCGCAGGTTTGTCGGCTGCCTTACACGCTCATTTGTGATGGGCGGGAACTTGCCCTTGGTGATCGGAAGTATTTGTTGAGTGCTCAAGATTTGGCCGCGCTCGAGCTTTTGCCGGCCCTTGTGCGAACGGGGGTGGCCTCGCTCAAGATTGAAGGCCGATTGAAATCGCCCGAGTACGTTGCGGCCATTACGCGGATTTATCGGAACGCGTTGGACGCGCTGGGTTCGGAGGAAGATAGTGGATGTTGTGACAACCAGCGCAGTTGGTCCGCGCGGGACAACGGAGTGCGCTATGAAATTGGGATGGCGTTTTCGCGAGGTCTGTGCGCTGGGTGGTTGAAGGGCGTCAATCACAGGGCGGTTGTGCATGGTCGTTTCGGAAAGCATCGCGGGGTATGCGTCGGGAAAGTGGTCCGTGCTCGGGGTCGGCGTGTGGTCGTGCGAGCCGAAATCGACATCAAGCCTGGTGACGGAGTGGTTTTTGACAGCGGAGCCCATGGAGACGATGAAGCGGGCGGCAGAGTTTACAGTGTGCGGGTTATCAATGAGACTGCTTCCGGGCCCGGAGCATCGGGAGAAACAGGTTCTGCCGAGCGTGATTCCTCGGGTTTCAAGCTGTTCGAGTTGAGCTTTTGGGGTGGACAAGCAGACATCTCGAAGGTCAAACCGGGGACTGAGGTTTGGAAAACCAGCGATCCGGAGCTTGAGCAACGGTGGCGCGTTTTGGCTCAAGGAGGCAAGGGGCGATACAAGAGGCCCATCTGGTTTGAAGTTTGCGGGTCTGCCGGAGGACAGATGGAAGTGACAGCCCGTGACGAGCGTGGCAATGAGGCAAGGGCGGTATCGGCTGTTTCTCTTTCTCCGGCGAGAAGCTCGCCGCTCACCGAGGGAATGTTGCTGGAACAACTGGGCCGGCTTGGCGGGACACAGTTCAGGTTGGGTGGATTGAAGTGCCGCATGCCCGCTGGCTTAATGCTGCCCGTGAGCGAACTTAACCGGCTCCGGCGCGAAGCTGTTGCTGAGCTTGAGCGAGTTCGAGCTCGTCCGAAGCAGTGGCGGTTGTCTCCGGCGAATAAGACTGCAGGGTTGCTCGGTGCCGCCGGACCTGTGCGCCTTCCAAGTGGCGCAGCATCCGAGTTGGCCGTTTTGGTTCGAGACCTGACTCAACTCAAGGCGGCGATGGAAGCTGGCGTGCGCGTTGTGTATTGCGAGTTCGAAACCCTGGATGATTACCGGACAGCGATGGAACAGAGGAGGCTTTGCTATAGTGGCCTGGCAGGGCGGGTTGGCCGGAGTGATCGGTCGGGTGATGAATCCGCGATAGCATGTGGCCCGAGTCCCGCTCTGTTTGCGGTTCCTCCGCGGATTTGCAAGCAGGGCGAGGAAGAGGTTTCGGAGACAATTCGCGCCTGTGGCGCGGATGGTTACCTTGTGCGGAACTACGATCACTTGAAGTTCTTCAAGGGCGAACGCTGTGTGGGGGACTTTTCGCTCAACATTGGGAATTCACTGGCCGCCGAGTATTTCAAGAACAGATTCGGCCTTGAAAGAGTGACAGCGTCATACGACATGGAGCTCAGACAGTTGGAATTGCTGTTGCGGGCTGTTCCGCCCCAGTGGATTGAGATCACGGTTTATCAGCACATTCCGATGCTGCACATGGCGCACTGCATCTTTTGCGCTTTCATGTCACAAGGCAGTGATCGCAAGGACTGCGGGAGGCCGTGCCGACGGCACGCGGTGCGATTGCGCGATCGTGTTGGCGAGGAACATCCTGTGCGGGCCGATGTGTGTTGTCGGAATACTGTGTTTCAAGGGCGCCCAAAATCGGCTGCTGAACACGTGGAAAAGCTGACCAGCCTTGGGGCACGCCATTTCCGGCTTGAGTTGTTGGACGAGGACCGCGATGAAACTGTCCGGCTGATTCGAAAGTATTCTGCCCTGCTGTTGTCTAATCAGGAAAACCAGGCTCAGACTTCTTGATCCTGCTGCACAGAGGTTCTTGAACCGGAATTCAGGACGAAACCGTTCTCCGAAACTCAGCATGATCGCCAGGTGCTTGCCTGCGAAAGCCTCGTCGTGCGGCATCTGGAGAAGCTCAACGTTGTTCTTCCAAGCCCATGGGGTCTGATGCTTGCGCCGTGGCCCACCACCGCGTCCTGGTATTCGAGCAACAGATTGCACAGATTTCAAGGGTAGGTGGGCTGTGTGCAACCACGAAATACTCCAAACACGCGAAAGGGTTGCGGGGATTGCTCGGGTTTTTCAGCTCTTGTATCATATCATGTTATTGAAAAGTCCTTCATATTCGCGAAGGTTTTCAGGCTGCGCGTTTGGTCAATTTCTCCGTATCCGCTTCCTTGGCGGCCGCTAAGGCGGTCACCGCGGTGCGGCGTTTTGGAGACGCAAATAGAGTGACAGGCACATTGTTTGTTTTTCAGGCGCTTTCCATTGTTTTGCATCGCTTTGCACAGAATAAATGGCTTAAACTACTGCACACCTAACTTAAGAAAGCGTGGCTTCGACCTGTTCCGCTCAGTGGCTGCCAAACCAGACGGCAGACGTGTCCAAAGCCCAAATTGGTCCGTCAGATTCCAAAACCAGGGCAAACGCACTTGCCGCTCTCTCCACACAGCAGATTGCAGGCTCGCCCTCCATAGAGCCAAACAACTGGTTTCCTCTGTCCGCCAGCACGGCTGGGAAGGCAACAGCATCGTTCCTGTGGTTC
>JARYMD010000483.1 GCA_029907285.1 Verrucomicrobiota bacterium
TTCCAACCAACATTTCGTGTGACAAATGGCGGCAAACGCATGGAATCTCAGGGACCAGGTTTGGTATTGGCCGGCAAACCCGCATGCACCGCTGACCGGCCGAATAGCGAACGCACCCATTCAACCGCCCCACGAGGCGGCGGCGCATGTACAAGCACCGATGTTAGAAAATCCCGAAGTTGTTCGATCGACACGTTGCGCACCAGTTCGCCCTTGTGCGCATACGAAATGGCGCCTGTCTCCTCCGACACAACCACCACCACGGCGTCCGTTTCCTCGCTCAGCCCGATCGCAGCGCGATGCCGCGTGCCCAGCGACGCGCTCAGCCCCGGTTTCTGAGTCAGTGGAAAAATGCACGCTGCATACGCAATCCTGTCCCCCTGCATGATCACTCCCCCGTCGTGCATCGCGTTGTTCGGGAAAAATATCGTCTCAAGTATCTCCGGTGTCGCCGCACAATCCACCGGCACCCCGGACTCGACCACGTCCTGCAACTGTATGGTCTGTTCAATGGCCACCAGCATGCCAATCCGCACATCAGACAGCCGCTCAACTGTCTTGATCAAAACTTCAATGTTCTGACGCGTCTCCCGAGCGCTGGCAAAAAACGGCAGGCTGCCCAGATTCGCAAAAATACGGCGCACCTCGGGCTGAAAAATCACAATGACCGCAATCGCAAAAAAGGCCAAAAAGTTCCGAAGCAACAACCGCAGCACCTCCAAATTCAACGCAAGCGTCAGTGAGGTCAGCACCAGCATCACAAGCAGAAAGCCAAGCACAACCGGCGCCCCCCGCGTCCCACGCACGAGCCTGATGCAGTAGTAAATCCCCGCTGCAAGCAGGAGAATCTCCACAAACGCTCGCCAGTTGTCCCGAACCCAATTCATCTTCTTTTTTCGCCCAGCAAAGCTTCGGTCATCCGAAGCGCCTGCAGCGTGGCGGCCACGTCGTGGGTCCTCACAATCTCGACCCCCAACCATCGCGCCCAAACCGCACACGCCAGCGACCCCGCCAGCCGCTTGTCAACATCCACACCAAGCAGCCTGCCAATAAAGGATTTCCGCGATACGCCAATCAACAAGGGCCGTAAAAACCTTCTATAGGAATCCAAACCCGCCAGCAACTGCAAATTGTGCTCCACAGTCTTGCCAAACCCAATCCCCGGATCCAATACCACCTGTTCAGCAGCAACTCCCGCGCTCGCCAGACGCCCAAGCCGATCGCCAAAAAACTCACCCACCTCGCCCACCACATCCGCATATTGGGGATTCTGCTGCATGTTCTCGGGCTTCCCCTGCATGTGAACACAAACATATCCGGCGCCGTACCTGGCCACCACCTCCCACATCTCGGGATCATCCCGGTTGGCCTCGATGTCATTCACAATGCTCGCTCCAGCTTCAAGAGCCGCTCTCGCCACACAAGGTTTCCGAGTGTCAATCGACAAAGCCACCGGCACGCTACCAACAAGCCGCTCGATCACAGGCATCACTCGCCGAAGTTCTTCTGCCTCATCAACCGGCTTGGAAAACGGACGGCTCGATTCTCCGCCTATGTCCACTATCTCAGCCCCCTCTGCGGCCATCTCCCGCGCCCTGTCAACCGCGGCGCTCACATCGAAGTACTTCCCGCCGTCCGAAAACGAGTCGGGTGTCACATTCAAAATCCCCATCACCAGCGCCCGCCGTGGAAAATCAAACCGATGCCCGCGCGCCTGCCAATGTATTTTATCAGCTCGTTCCTGAATCATTTGATCGTCTTCATCTCAGCCACACCACCAATGACCTCGAAAGTGCATCCTGCAAAACAATTCGTGTCGATGTGAATCCAGCAGGCTCATTTGTCCCCTGCCAGCAGCATCTGCGTGGCAGGCTGCATCAGCTCGATTTCGTATCCCTCGGGCGCGTCAACGAACGCAAACCCGCTCCCGTCATCCCGAAAATGCGGGCCATCGCTGTACTTGAGCCCGCATTTGGCAAGGTGCTTTCCGAACTCTTCAAGGCTCTCAACCTCGAATGCAAGATGAGTAAGGTCCGCTTGCACATGAACCGGGCCGCTCGCCGGATAATAACAAAGTTCAATCAGCTCCTCGCTCTCCGGCGCTTTCAGAAAAACAAGTTCAGACCCGCGAGGTGACTTGTGCCGCTGGACTTCGATCAAACCGAGAACCTCCCGGTAAAACCGAACGCTCTGTTCGAGATCGTTTACGCGATACCGTGTGTGCAACAACCGCCGTACTCTGTTCATGCCCGCGATAATACCCGCTTTCAGCCACACATCAAACAGTCAATGAAACTCCCAACGCTCCAGCTCCTCCAGCAGCCGTTCCATCGGCAACCCCACAACGTTCGAATGCGATCCGTCAATCCCCGCTACAAGCATCTCACCATGCTCTTGAATCGCGTATGCGCCGGCCTTGTCCAGAGGGTTCACCCTCGCAATGTAAGCTTCAATCTCCGAACGCACCAAAGGCCGGAAAGTCACATGCGTGGTTTCAGCAAACACACGCTCCTCCCGGCTCTCGAGCCTGATAAGAGCGACACCGGTAATGACGTGATGTGTCCGGCCCTGAAGCTGTTCGAGCATCCGGACCGCCTCGTCCAAATTGCACGGTTTCCCAAATTTCTTCGTGCCCAAACAAACCACCGTGTCGGCCCCCAACACCAACCGGCCAGGCAAACGTCGAGCGACAAATACCGCTTTCCTGTATGCATTCAGCAAAGCCAGCTCACGACCCGTCAATTCTTCGTCATCCCGTTCCTCCACGGGAGCGGGTACCACCTCAAAATCCAGCCCTGCTCGCCTCAGCAGCTCCTGCCGACGAGGCGATCTCGACGCCAACACCAACGACATTCG
>JARYMD010000484.1 GCA_029907285.1 Verrucomicrobiota bacterium
GAGGATCAATTCAATCTCTCGCTTGATCCCGTCACGGCCAGAGAATTCCATGATGAAACCCTGCCACAAGAAGGCGCGAAGACAGCCCACTTCTGTTCGATGTGCGGGCCACATCCCGCCGCGCGGGACAGCATGAAGATAACGGAAGACGTACGGAAATACGCGGCGGAGCAAGGCATCGCCGAGGAAGAGGCGTTGAAAAAGGGAATGGAAGAAAAATCCCGCGAGTTCACCGAGAAGGGCAGCGAGCTTTACGCGAAGGCGTGAGGGACGCAATTTCGTTGAGTTGTTTTCACGCAGGGAGCTTTTTCCGCTGCGGTTTTCCAATCGTCGCGAGAGCTTTTTTGATGATCTGGGGAAGATCCGCGCCCACGCCGTCAGCCATGCGAAGAATTAACTCCACGCTTGGGTTGCGAAGCCCACGCTCGACCAGACCGACCATTGACTCTGATACGCCGGAACGCTGGGCGACCGCGTATTTTGAGAGTTGTTGGCGCTCCCGCTCTTCTCGTAAGAGCCGAACGATTTCTTTGCGGATGGCTTCATAATGCGCTATTCCGGGCACGCCAAAGCGTTGCAAAAATCACCGCTTGACACTTACTGTGCAGTTGTCCAGTATCGGGGCGTAGAGAGAAGCGCGAGACGCACCCCGATTTTGAGGCTCGCCAAGAAGTTCCGCTTCAGGCAAAACGAAATTCGGCAGATACCGCGAAAGCAAAAAAACTATGAAAGCCATTGAACAAATCATCGGAAGGCTGATCGTGGGTTGCGTTATCACCCTCAGCCTTTGGACAAACGCTCACGCACAACTCCAGTTCACCGCCGTCAAAGCCACGTAAGAAGGCGCAATTCAATTGCAGTGGCGGAGCAAGACCAACGCGGTGTATCGCCTCGAATACGCGCCTGTGCTGTCGGCGTTCCTTTGGCCGGTCTGGTGGAACGCCTTCGCCAACTTTGACGGCTACGCAACGTCGTGCTTTTAGCGGCGATTGGACAGTCCGCCCCGGCAGCTTGCCGGGGCGGATTTGCTGCCGACAGCGCGCACGCGAAGCCATCTCAACGCAGGACCACATGCGGCCACCACTCGTAATAGTTGCCTGTGTGTCACGCGGCCTTCGCTACGTGTTCAGGCTGCGTGATCTGCAGCCGCCCGTGAACTGGCGGGAGACATTCACAGATATGGCGGCGAGGTTTTTTGTAGGGCTGCTCGCAGGCGGGGGAATTTCCTTGTTCCTCTGGCCCGCACTTTTCTGGCCCGGCACTCGGAGCGGTCGTTCCATTCTGGAACAACTCGGCTGGTCTGATCGCGGCGGCTGGATTCTTCTGACAGTCCTGATCGGGGCGGCAGTATTCGGCGCATTAAGCACAAGGGTGAGCATTTGAAATCAGGCAGAGTCTTACTAGTTTAGGGTTGATACTGACAAACATGAGTATCCGGAATATGGACATCGAGCTGTTTCAGCCCGAGTCGCTCCAGGGCGTTTTGCGCTCACGGCTGCCGCAGCCGGCCATCTTCCGACTCGAACCCGGTGTTGCGCCTTTGGGGTGTGGAAAGGGATTCGACTTGGTCGAGCGAACCTCGGAGGGCCTGATGTGCTCGGTACAGAACGTTTTTGGTTCTTTGGCGGACACAAGGCAATTCCAAGAGCAGGCAACGCGGGCCTGGTGTGCTCGCTACAGAACGTTTTTGGTTCTGGCGATGGACCGCCGATGGCATTGCGTGCCGGTGCAATCTCGAGGCCGGATGACAAGGGTATTTTCCATGGGCAGGGCGGTTTTTCTTCAACGATGATCTCCAATGACATTCTCGATGGCTAGCAAGTCGAACTTCCAGTGCAACATTTGCGCCAGCTTTGCGACCGCGTTCAAGAACTGGCGGCGCCAGCATCGCATCCCGCTGAAACAGATCGCTGCGGATTTGGGTCTTTCGATTGCCACGATCAGTTCCTGGGAACTTGGGAGCCGGTTTCCCACCGGGCGCAATCTCGAGAAGCTTGTAAACTACACCGGCCTGCCGCCCTGCAAGCTTTTCTGCGTCATGGCGGGCAAGTGCGTTCCAGCCGAGTGCCTGCTGGCGATGGGCCGCAAGCAGTGAAGGTCGCCTGCCGCAGGGGGGTTCCACTCTGAGTGGAAACTAACATTTTGCTGCTGGGTCCTGGAAAGGCTAGGTATTGGTGGGCTGACAGGGATGAGGTTGCTCGATTGCTGGGCAAGCCGGTCCTTGGATGCGTTCGGTGGTGGTTAAGAGCAGCAAATTCAGTTCGTTTTATGAAAAGCAATTACATTCGCCCATGCCATTGGCCCGCCGTCATGTCCCGATTCCTGCTTCTGCTGCTGGCTCTGTCATACGCATGGCTGAGTCAGCCCGCCTTCGCTCATACCTACTGGCAGTTGCCGGTGGTGGTGAACGTCTTGAAGGGCGACAACACCACAGATGACACCATCAGCAGTCGGATTGACGCGGTGAACAAAATCCTGGCTCAGTGCGGGAACCTGTCCATTACGCTGGTGAAGATCAACCGCGACGTGGCCGACCCGCAGCATCCGCGCGGTGGCGACGCCGAGGGAGAGGTTCGTCCCGACGAGGGCGACGTTCTGCGTGCCGATGGCCAGAAAGAGTGCGCTGCTCACGGTGCCGGCGGCAAGTTCACCATCGCCAAGGGATTGCGCGACGCCGCGGGTAACGCCATGACCAACGTCAATGGAGTGTCGGTGACCGGCCATCCGGTGGCCATCTTGAATAATGGCCAGGCCGACAACCGCACCTGGGCGCACGAGTTCATGCACACGCTTGGCTTGAAGCACAATACCATCGCGGGCAACCTGATGGAACATC
>JARYMD010000485.1 GCA_029907285.1 Verrucomicrobiota bacterium
CAGTGGGGGCTTGATCAGGGTGCTTTTCCCAGCGACGGAGTCGCAGGGCATATTTCCCAGCCCGGCGTGGTTGAAGGTCCGGGGGTGCAAGAGCCGGGGCGTTGCCCGTTGGGCGACGTTGGTTCCGGCTACGCCGGGCTGGGAGATGTGCGGGTTAACGGCGGGGTGATTGATTGGACGGCACGATCTCGGAAATCAGTTTTTGGAGCCGGCGGCCGTACTCGACATAGCTGGCGTATTGAGCTTCGGGCGGCACGCTTTTTGCGCTTGGGTCGTGAAAAACTGCGGCGATGTGTGGTTCGATGGAAATCCCGCCGTTGTATCCGCTCTTGATCAAATCGGCGAGAATCTCGCGGACCTTTCCATGTCCTTGGCCGGGCCACGTGTAAACAGCCTCGTTGCGTGTTGCGTCCCAGATGACGTCCTTGACATGGACATGAACGATCCATGGCTTGACCTTTTGGTAGAACTCCCACGGGTCTTGGCGCGGCCATGGCTTTGGTTTGCTGCGGTCTGGATTGAACAGTGGATTGCCTGTATCCCAGACCCATTTTAGGCCCGGGACATTTTCGAGAAGGCCCAGTGCGAATGGCCATCCCATTCCGCCGTAATTCATGCAGTTCTCGTGAACGGGCTGGAGGCCGGCGTCGATGAACATGCGTGTCAGCTCGCGCAATCGCCGGAACCGTTCCTCTTCCATTTGGTCGTCGCTGTCTTCGCGGATGGCGAAGCTCATGATCCTGATCAATTTGGTTCCGAGGCGCTGCATGCGCGGGATGGCGCGTTTTGCTTCGGCGATGGACGAGTCGGGTGGATCGGTGATGCGTTTGCTCCAATTGGCGATGGTTGAGCCGAAGCAGCAGACGCCGATGCCTGCGTCGTTTAGTTTTTGGACGGTGATTTCGAATGCGGGTTCTGGGAGGTCATGGATGTTTGCAGCTGGCCAATCGCCTACCTTGACACTTCGTGCTTCGATTGTGTGCCAGCCCAATTCCTTTGTTGCTTTGATCTGGGCGTCGAGCTCGACGCCCGCCTCGTCACTGATGCCGGTGAGGTACATGTTGTTCTCTGTCGGTTGGTATTCCGGTTTTCGATGCCGATGATAGGGCGGCCTCGGTGGCACTGCAAGGAACAGCGTTGCGCGCGTGGGCTGCGCTTTCGCTGTCGGCCATACCGAGGTTGGCGAGAATGCGCAAGACCGACCGTGCTTTGTTGAGGGTGTAAAAGTGTATGCCCGGCACACCGTTGCGGAGCAGGTCGGCACATTGCTGGGTGGCGAACTCGACGCCGAAATCGGCGACGGCCTCGTCGTTGTCGCCCAACTGATGAAGTTTGTCGATGACTGTTTGCGGTATTGATGCGCCGGAGAGCGCGGTGAATTTGCGTATCTGGGATGCGTTGAGAATTGTGATGATGCCGGGGACAATCGGCACTTTCACGTGAAGGTGCCGAATAAGATGATCTCGGAATTCGTAGAAGAAACTGTTGTCGAAGAAAAGCTGTGTGATCACGAAATCGGCGCCGCAATCGATTTTTTCTTTGAGGCGCTGCCAATCGACGTGCTTGCCTTCGCGGCATTCGATGTGGCCTTCGGGGAATCCGGCGACGCCCACGGAAAAACCGCCAACCTTGCGTGCCAGCTCAACCAGTTCGTATGCGAACCTGAGTCCTCCCGGTTCCGGTGCAAAAGCTGTGGTGCCTGCGGGGGGATCGCCGCGCAGTGCCAGCAAATTGCAGATGCCGCGTTGTCGCGCGTCCAAAAGCAGCGCAAGTATTTGGTCGCGGTTTGCCCCAATGCAGGTGAGGTGGGCCATGCCCGGCACGCCGAAGTTGATTTGGATTGATTGGACCAGGTCGATGGTCTTGTGCCGGGTGCTGCCGCCGGCGCCGTACGTCACGGAGCAATAGGCCGGCTTGAGCGCTGCAAGTGCCGGCAAAGTTTTCTGGGCGAGCGTGCGTTCGCCCTCGGGTGTTTTTGGCGTGAACAACTCGAAGGAGACCACTGGCCGCCCGTTCGCTTTGGCACCGGCGTAAATATCACGAATAAACCGCATTGCCGGCTCAATGTGCGGTATGAGAAACCGCATGGCAAGCGCAAGATTCTGCTGTGCAGGGTGCACGGGAGAGGACTCAATGCCGGCAGGGGTCTGCGGAGCAATGGTGCGCGGTGGGCAGGGCGAATCTGAGCAGCCGCTCTCATTTGTTTCCGGTTTGGGGGGATTTGACCGGGGGCGCGAGACGAACGTGCGGTGACGGACAGACTCTTCCGTTGAGCTGGATGGAAGTGTTCCGCCCAACCTGCAAATCTCACCGGAATGAAGCTTTGGGTGTCTTGGTCTGGTCAGGCGGTGAGATTTCCGGGTCAGGTATTTGTGCTCAATTGACGAAGGGAAAGTCCGGGAATCTCAGGAGAACAGAGGTTCGGGTGCTGCTTCTTATTTCAGGAATTGGCCAAGCCATATGATTATATTGGAAAATCGTTCATATTCGCGAAGATTTTCAGGCTGCGAGTTTGGTGAGTTTCTCCGTATCTGCTTCTCTGGCCGCCAGTAAGACGGGCACAACGGTACGGCCTTTGGCAGTGAGCTGGATAAGGTGACAGGCTCGCTGTTTGGGTTTTGCCCCCTGATTGTGGGGTGGCGGGCAAATCGTCCCTTGTTCCAATCCGTCGTTGCCGAAGTCTGCGGAGGAACCCATCGGATGCCGATATGGGGACAGGCACGTTGTTTGTTGTGTGTGCGGAGAGCCCGCCATGCCTTGCGCAAGATTTCATCCACGGTAGGGCGCGCCGTCCCTGGCGCGCCGGAGCTGTGACAGACAGTCTTCTCGTTTCC
>JARYMD010000486.1 GCA_029907285.1 Verrucomicrobiota bacterium
TTTGTCCAAAGCGCGATTTTGCCCTGGGAAAAGGAATTATCGGTCAGTTCGGGGATAAGCTCTTCGCCGTTGAGTTTGGTTCGAATGCGGTTTCCTTCGCATTGGATGTAGATTTCGTGCCAGACGTTGGAAGCGATGTGGACCTGTGGTCCGATGGGGTTATCGCGAGCGCCCTCGAAGACCTTGTAGAATCGGAACGTGTTACCGAGGCTGCTTATTCTGAGGACGTAGAAGTTCTTTTCATCCTGCAATCGGAATGCGATGCCTGCCATTTGCTCCTTGGATCCTGAGACGGTTTTCACCTTCACGCTCAGCGTGAAGTCGGCATATGTCTCGTCATCCAGGATTAACAGAGGAAAGCGCTCGTCCGTGGGATCGGTTGAGACTTGGGCGATGACGGGCACCTTGACTGAGCTTTTGGCCTGTGGTGTGAGTGGTTCAAGTGCGGTTGGGACCTCGTCCAGAACGATGCGCCAGTCGCCGGGCCGGCCTGTCCCTGCAAGTGCGCTGCGGAAACAATCTGGAACGGCTCCGGGCTGGGCATCTGAGATATCTACGATCCGTTCGGCGCCGATGCACAGCGTTGAGCAGAGCAGGGCAAGGGACATCCACCTGCATTCTTTCATGTGCGCAAGGATGCTAGCAAAACGGGCCAACCGCACAAGACCGTGATTACTCCCAGATCATCTCGTTGACCGTGCGGCCTGCAGGGATGAACGGCAAAACGTGTTCGGTGTGCGGTGTGACCACGTCGAGCACGTACGGTTCGTCTGATTCGAGCATTCTTTGCATCGCAGGTCGGAGGTCTTTCTTGTATATGACGCGTTCGCACTTGACGTTGAATGCCCTGGCGATTTCCACGAAATCGGGGTAAATCTGCTTTCGGTTTGAGGGATCGCCGATGTATGTGTTGCCGCGCGTGCCACCGTAGAACCGGTCCTCCCATTGGACGACCATGCCCAGGTGTTGATTGTTCAGGATCATGGCCTTGACAGGAACGCCGTCGATGTGGGCCATCGCAAGCTCCTGAATGTTCATGAGGAACGAACCGTCGCCATCGATGTCGATTACCTGCTTGTCTGGGCGGGCGACTTTTGCACCAATTGCTGCGGGGTATCCGAAGCCCATTGATCCAAGGCCGCCGCTGGTGATGAACTGGCGCGGGTATTTGTAATTGTAGAATTGTGCGGCCCACATCTGGTGCTGTCCGACGCCCGTAGCAATCACAGCCTCACCGCCGGTGAGTTCATAGAGAGTGGCGACGGCTTCCTGGGGCAGGATTACCTGGCTGGCATCGCCGTTCATGAAGTCGCGAACATGTTGCGACTTAAGAACCTCTTCAGTGACGCGGTACCTGAGCGGGCCCCTGGCTTTCAACTCTGCGATTCTGCTGTGCCATGCGGAGAACGACTTAACCGGCGGGCGGTCCTCCAACATGCTGTTCAGCCTTGCAAGAGCATCCCGGATGTCGCCGATGATCGGAAGGTGAACCTTGCGATTCTTGTTCAGCTCGGAAGCATCGATCTCAATGTGCACAATGGTTCCGTGCTCGCAGAACTTGTCCACCTTGCCGGTTACCCGGTCGTCAAATCGCACGCCAAAGGCTAACAACAGGTCGGCTTCAGCCACGGCCCAATTGGCGTACGCGGTGCCGTGCATGCCAAGCCACTTCAGGGAAAGAGGGTCGGTCTCGGGAAACGCGCCGATGCCCATCAGTGTGGTCGTCACGGGTATGCGGGTGAGTTCGACGAAACGGCGCAACTGATCAGCCGCGCCGCTACTGATGATCCCGCCGCCCACATACAGAACCGGCCGTTCAGCTTTCTCGATCAGCTTGATCACTTCCTCCAATTCCGCGTCACTGGCGCGCAAGTCAGGGTTGTACCCCCGCAAAGAGACGGTTTCTGGAAACACAGGAACGGTCCGCTGTTGCTGGATGTTCTTTGGCAAATCGATGACCACCGGTCCGGGCCGGCCGGTCCTTGCGATGTAGAATGCTTCCTTGACAATTCGAGCGAGGCTGTTCACGTCGGTGACGAGATAACTGTGTTTCACGATCGGCAGTGTGACTCCGAAGATGTCGGTTTCCTGGAACGCGTTCTTGCCAATCATCGTTTGAACCACCTGGCCCGTAATTGCCACAAGCGGCACCGAGTCCATGTAAGCGTTGGCTATGCCGGTGACGAGGTTTGTGGCCCCCGGCCCGCTGGTCGCCATGCAAACTCCAACTTTCCCGGAAGCACGTGCATATCCTTCGGCCGCGAAGACGCCGCCCTGTTCATGCCGGGGCAGGTAAACACGGATTTTGTCTGATTTAGCAAGCGCTTGATGAACCTCCATGCTGGCGCCGCCGGGGTATGCGAAAATAACATCAACACCTTCCCGTTCAAGGGCGGCAACCAGGATTTGGCTGCCGAGCATCGTTGCGCCGGTGGCCTTGGCAGGCGCTGTGGCCGGCGCAGGTTCCGCTTGTTTCTGTTGAATCCGCGCTGATTTCGTCTTTTGCATTTTTCCGTTCTCTCTGTGTTTTCCGGGGCTGCCTTGGCGGGGTTAATAAAAAAACCCACGACCGTCTCGGCAGCCGTGGGTTCTTGTTTTAGAGTGCTTTCAGGCACGACAAGTCCCCGCGGCGCCGCCGCGAACGACGACAGCGACCAGCAGCACTGATACTTGCCGTGCAACCAAATTCATAAATCGGACGGCACTGTAGCGCAAACAGCAGGATCAGTCAAGGGGCGAATACTGCCCCAAATCCTCGCCTAAGCCGGGCGCAACGACGGGTTTCGGGAAAAGCCAACCCGCAGGGGCGTATTCTCTTGTGAT
>JARYMD010000487.1 GCA_029907285.1 Verrucomicrobiota bacterium
ACAAATGAAATGGTAAACTGCTCCAACCAATTATTGATGAATGGCTTGTGAAGAATAATAGAAAGAAAACGCGTTTAATTTGACGACGCCGCAGGCCCCATGTTGCTGCCAAACGTTTTTCTGTTAGAAATCTTTCTGTCGGCGTCTCGTTTTTCTGCAACTCGCGTTGTGCCAATTCACGCGCCAGAACTCAGAAGAATGCGCGGATTCTCATCGGTTTTTCCGCCGATTTCAGGCGAATGGTCGATTCATCCTTTCTCGATATTTGATTCCTCTTTCCATCCAGTTCGAAACCCCGCAAGGCCTCTGAATCCGGATGCCGGAGCCTGATCACGATATTGCGCGGGGGGTTCCGCGTCGGAGGAACAACTGTCACATCCACATAACCGCGTGCCAGATGCGATTCAATTGTGTAACTCACCGGACCGAAGAACGTCGGCGCGTTGTTGATCTTCACCTGTCTGCCGTCCTCCAACCAGCGCGACGGGACAAACGGCGCCAGCCACAGTTCGTTGTCGCGCTCCTGCACAAACATTGTGCGGGTCTGATGGAGAAAATAGCCGGTTTCGTGGGTTTTGTCCCATGCGCCGCTGTGGTTGAAATGTTCCCATAGCGTGAGCACTTCCTGGTTCAGCAGTGATGCAAGGCTGTTAAAATAACTGCGCAGGAACGGCTTCACGTCGTCGCGCATGGCGTAAATTTCGGCGTTCCGGCAATAATACGGTTGCACTTTTGAAAAGCCGCCGAGGTTGAACCAATCCCGCTCGTTTTCCGCCACCGGATAATCAAACCAACCGCTCTCAAGGAACGATACGTCTTCCATGTGTTCCATCATGAGGGTTGTTCTGGGCGACGAACACGGCAGCACGCCCGTCGGCACCATCTGGTGCGCGCCGAGCTCGACATTGTACGCCCAGCTCCGGCCCGCGTCTTCGCCGGGGAACGATCGTGCGACCATGCCCGGCGTGTGCGCTTGTGCGGGATAGAACGGCACCCAGATTCCGTTTCTGAGTGGAACAACCGGCGCCTCTCTTGCAGTTTCTTCGAACGCGCAAAGTGTGGCATCGGTGAGTTTGCGGCTGGCGGAATCGAACAAACGGGCATCAGGGTGGCCGATTGCGGCGAGTGCGTTGCCCAATTCGCGCAACCCGGCTGCGTAATAAGCGCTCATGCAGAAATGCTGAGCGAACGCGTTCCAGTCGGCCAACACGCCCGGCGGCATGAGGCCGAAACCGCGGACAGGCGCGCCTGTGGATGTTAGGCGCTGTGTCTTTGCGATCTGCCGCAACGTCCAATGGCCGACGCGTGCAAACTCAGAAGCATTGGCGCGGAGCCAGTTAGTGTCATGTGTCAGCCGCCAATGCTCGCCCAATGTCCAAAGGTGCCAGCCGGTGCCGAAGGTTGTGTAGCCGGTCGTCAGAAAACCATTTGTGTTGTAACGGTGAACGAAATAATCGAGCGATCGACGAGCAAAATCGCCGTGGCCGAGGAAGTCCATTCCGCGTATGACCGAATGCGCCTCGCTTTCGAGCGGTCCGTAAGCCATTGCGGCAATCCATGCCGCAACGCGTTCCCCTTCAGCCTCGCTTCGCGCGTCAATCAAGCACCGCACACGCGATGAACGGATCACATCACCAAGAAATGGTTCCGGCGTCTTGATCTGTGTTGCCGAGTCGATGGCCGCGTTCCAGTAACGCTCGACTTCGGAGAACAGTTGTGCAGGGGATGTGTTTGCCGGGATAGGTTGCCCCGCCAAAGACAGATACACTGTCACGGACAGATTCGTGTGTGGCCCAAGTTCGCCTTGGAAAACAATGGCGCCGCCTGACGCACTGGCCTTGAGGCTCGGATTGCCCGAGTCGAAGGAAACGGTGCCGATAATTTTCTGCTTGTCTTTCACCAACCAGGCGCTGGGTGCGGCGCCGGCCGGCGCGATTTCAGCCGATTCGTTGGATTGGACATTGGCATGGAACAAAATCCTCAGGTCCGTGTTGGCTGCTGCGGGTGCTGCGTTGCTCAGAGCAATCTGCACTACGCCAACAGACGGGCGATTGTGTCGGAAGGGATTGTTGTCGGACGCATCTGCCGGGGCGACAAATGTCCGCTGGACCAGTGTCAAAGAACCTGATCTTGTGGTGATGACCGGCGCCGGCAACCAACCGCCATCGAGCCGTCGCTCCTGTGCCGCTTTCTCCCGGCTGATTAATCGCACGCGCATGCTTGCGGCTTTGGTCAACCAGTCCGAGCCGCTGGTTGGGAAAGTGTGCCAGCGCAAATCTCCGTTCCTGTCCACAACGACCTTGGCGTTGTCGCATGCCAGTGAAAGCATTACAGGCCCTTCATTTTGCGCTGGATGGTGCGTTCCTGACATTGCTTGTTCCAGCGTTTGCTCCGGCATTGAGCGCACGCGTTCGAGGACCGTCTTCTGTCCGGCGACTTGCCGCAGGTATTCCTGCAATGTTGTCGGCCGGTCACTCGAACAGACAAGCACGCCTGCAGACGGCACATAAACCGCGCCTTTCGAAAGCACATCCTCGACAGCCACGCTTGTTGTTTCTTTGCCGCGGTGGATTCGCAAGGTTGTCAGCTCTGACAGCAATGCCGACGGCTTGGCGTACCTCACTGTGACAGCCGTTGGATTGGGCGATGCCAGTTTGCCACTTTCTGGCGCAATCAACAGACCGTCGGTTACCTCGATCACGGCCCTGTTTGGCAGATGCGGAGCCGCGCCTGTGCCCGTCGGTTTGCAGAGTTCCACTTGGAACACACCTGTGGCCCACCACGATCGTGTGTAAACAACAGGCGCTTTGCTCGTCACAAC
>JARYMD010000488.1 GCA_029907285.1 Verrucomicrobiota bacterium
AATCATTAGCGCCGAAGCAAGAGCGCATCCGGAGGACCCGCGACGGCGTGCTGTGTTCGCAAGCGTGTTCAATGCGTCCAGCAACAACGTGTCAGCCGAACTTGAACTGCGCTTTGACGGGACATTTGTTGAGACACGTCATGTTGAGCTCGGAGCGAGAGAAACATCACCTCAAGTTTTCACGGTCAGCCAGGAGAAAGACGGCGTGTTTACGCTGAGACTGGACGTGACGGACGAACTGGCTGTGGACAATGAGGTGCAAGTGGCGAGCCTGATGCCAAAACCAGTGAATGTGTTGCTGGTGACGCGGTCGGGAGGGTACTTGGAGCGTGCGCTGCGTGTTGTTCCCAATCTAAGCCTGACCGTGGCGGAGGACATGGTCGGTGAAGGCGCCAACTACGACGTCGTGGTGATCGATGATGTATTGCCTTCAAGCTGGCCGACGGTCAACACCCTCAGCGTCAGGTCCGCGCCAACAAATTGGGTGCAGGTGACAGGGCGCGCCGAGGCGCCATTGATTGTCGATTGGAAGAACACTCATCCGATCCTGCGTTTCGTGAACTTTGACGACGTTCAAATTGCTGAAGCGCTCAGGGTGCGAACGCCAACATGGGCGGTGCCGTTGGTTGAAGCGACTGACACGCCCCTCGTTCTTGCGGGGGAGCTTGGGCGGCAACGGGTGGTATGGATCGGGTTTGACACGATGCAGAGCACATGGCCGCTGCGCATTTCGTTTCCGATTTTTGTCGCAAACGCGGTCGATTGGCTCGATCCCGCAAGCACAAGAGCGAGTCAGGCAATGGTGCGCGCTGGCGACCCAATTCGCATGCCGCTTTCGGGTTCAGCCACAAATGCAGTTGTTCAACTGCCGGATGGAACAAAGAGAACCGTTACGATAGATCCTGGGCAGCGCGAATTCGCGTTCGCAGACACCGCACGCCAGGGCGTGTACAAGGTCGATACCGGCGATGCCCAATCATGGTTTTGCGTGAACCTGCTTGATCCTGCCGAAACCGACACAACACCAAGACCGGAATTACGTTTTGGCCGTTACGCGCGCGCATTGGCCACAACACTGAAACCTGCGAATCTTGAACTGTGGCGGCGCATTGCTGCGGCTGCGCTCGCGGTGATGATGTTCGAATGGTGGTTTTATCATCGGAGGACCGCATGAAAAGGACAGCATGCCTGTTTGCGATTGTCAGCTTGATGGTCCTTGTGGCGACCGGTTGCAAGCCTGTGGCGCCATCGCCGCAAACCGAGGTGGTGGTGTACTGCGCACAAGACCATGTCCATGCAGAACCAATACTAACGCAGTTTACCCGCCAAACCGGGATTCGCGTGCGATCGGTTTACGACAGCGAGGCGGTAAAGACCGTTGGCCTTGCAAACCGCCTCCTTGCTGAACGGACGCACCCGCAATGCGACGTGTTTTGGGGCAACGAAGAACTCCGCACAAGACAGCTTGCCGCCCAAGAGGTGTTCCGGCCAACCAACGGCTGGGCTGCAATGGGATATCGAAGCCGACGCATTGTCATCAACACCAACCTGCTGGACGTCAGCCGGGCGCCGCGTTCTTTGCTCGAGCTGACGAACGCAGAATGGCGCGGGCGTGTTGTGCTCGCTTATCCACTGTTTGGAAGCACTGCAACGCATTTCATGGCGCTGCGGCAACTCTGGGGGCCCGAAAAATGGGAAGCGTGGTGCCGCGCGTTGGTGGCGAATCGACCGCTCATAGTGGATGGAAACTCGGTGTCAGCCAAAATGGTCGCACGTGGCGAAGCGTGGATTGGCCTCACTGATTCGGATGACATTCTAATGGAGCAGCGGCGTGGGGCGCCGTTGTCGGCACTGCCGCTGACCGCAGAATCGCTTCTTCTGCCAAACACGGTTGGTGTTGTGCGCGAAGCGCCGCACCCTGCTGCGGCACAAGAGCTTTTCGAGTTCTTGCAAACTCGGGCCGCGCTGGCCCCTTTGGTTGAAGCCGGCGCATTGGAAGGCTTCGATGTCCCACCCGAGCTGGCGGGAGGCGGCACGTTGCGTCCCGATTGGTCACGGATTCTGCAAGACCTCGAGGCTGCAACGGCGCGGATGCGCGAGATATTCCTGCGATGACACGACATGAACTGGGCGCTGCTTGTTAACAGCATCGAGACGAGCATTCTCGCCACCGCGGTGGCGGGTGCGATCGGTTTTGCAGCAGCGCTTTTTGTCATGGGACTGACCGGCGGCGGACGCGCATGCGCGATCGCGTTTGCGGCGGCGGCTTTTGCAATGCCGCCATTTCTTGTCACAAACGCGTGGTTGGGATTGTTGGGGCCGTCCGGGCTGCTTCATCGGCTGCTGCCGTTCGAGCTGGCATCGCGGGCGGGGGTCGCATGGCTGCTGGCAACGTTGTTATGGCCTGTCCCTATGTTCACATTGGTTGGCGCATGGCAACGATTGGGGCGACAACATTTCGAGTGCGACCCATTGCTGCCTGGAACGCCTTTGTTACGGTGGTTGCTGGTGCCTTCGGGTGCGCAGGCACTGGCGTTTGGTTTGGGGTTGGTGTTTGTGCTGGCGCTGAACAACTTTACCGTGCCCGCAGTGCTGCAGGTCAAAGTATTGCCAGTTGAAATCTATGTGCTTGCCAACACCAATCTGGACTACCAAGGCGCGCTGCTGCTGAGCTGGCCGCTTGTGGCGGCGCCATTGGCGCTTCTTGCATGCCTGCGGCACAGAAGAATCCGGTGGCCGGCGTGGAACGTCGGTGTTCCGGCATCGGTATGGCGTGCTGGCCTGGGACGGAATTGGTTTGCTGGCTGCGGTGTTGTGG
>JARYMD010000489.1 GCA_029907285.1 Verrucomicrobiota bacterium
CCCCTTTTCGAAGTCGTCATTCGAGGTATAGACACCGCCCTGTGGCACGGTGCTGTCTGGGATAACGGCGGTGACGGTTTTGACTGCGTCTTGTTTTTCGGGGTCGGTGATGGACGTTGCTTTGATCAACAAATGGCAGAGAGTGACGCCTTGAACGGCAGCGGCGCCTGTGATTTCGAGGCGCAACTCGCGGGTTTCGTTGAGAAGCAGGGCGGGGCTGGTCCAGCCATTGCCGAGCACTTCTTCTGAGATGTCTCGGCCGCCCACGGGCGCATCGAAAAATCGGGCCGTCCAGCCTTCTTCAGGGATGTTTGAAGTTAGAACGAAGCTGTTATTGAAAGTGCCATCGTTTGACAGTGACAGGAAATAGACAGCCGGCGTGTTCGGGTCAATTTCCTGTGTTTTGGTTTGGCGTGTGCCTGAGGTGTTATAAACGTTGTCGCCGGTGAACCGAAGGTCGTAGTCGCGTCTTAACATGAGGTCGGGCTGGATGCGGGGCAGGCGGGTTGTCAAGGCGCGAGCAGAGTCGGTTCGTTGCGGGGCTGAATCGGGCCAGACGGTGATGTTGACTGTTTTGGGCTGGTCACTGGGTGCGGCGATGGTTGGCGTGACTTCGAGGCGAAAGGCCATCGGCCTTCCGCTGGTGATCCTTTCCCACGCATGGCCATCGGCTGAGGTGACCCTGTCGGTGATTTCCTCGCCGTTCACCGAGTCGAAGTAGCGGACTATCCAGCCGGTGCCGCTGCGCGTTCCGCGGAGACGGACGGTGTCCTGGGCGACTCCGTAGTAATCAATCCTGAACTCATAGACGGCGGTTTGGTTGGCATCGACGATTTGCGATTTGGTTTGGGATTCAGGAGTGAACACGAACGCGCCGCTGAACGAAGGCTCGTTTGCGTTGCGGATGAGGAGGTCAACAAAGCTGTTTGCGTTGGCACACGTCAGTGTCAGGACGGCAGCGGCAATCCAACAAAGGATGGCGGCGGGCGTGCGGCAGCGAACCAGCTTTCTCACCAGAAATGCCATGCGTTTTTCCAAACAACCCATAAACCAAGCAGGAAATTTGTGATGGCGTGTGCGGTCATTGCATCGCCGAGCCGTTGTTTGCGGATCACAAGCCATTGATACGCCATCCCACACAGAATGCCCGCAAGCCACTGATGATGTGCGAGGCCGAATACCGCGGCGGTCGCAATAAACGGCGTCCATGCGAACGTCCCAAGGGGGACAGAGACGAAATCCTGTTTCATTATGTAACGATACAAGAACGAGCGATAGAACACTTCCTCGATTTGAGGGACAACAAACGTGGACCCGAGTATGCGGGTGAGGATGAACAGCCATGCCATGGCGCTGCCCTGGCCGTAATGGGCGATTGGATTCCATGTGGCTGTGCTCTGTCCCATCCCCGGCAGCCGCGGATAGAACGGGTCGATGCCGACCCACATGATGAAAACTGCTACGCCGACGGCAACGGCTTCCCAGCCAAATGCCCAGCGCATTTCCGAAACGAATGGGCGGGACACCAGGACCAGCCACAGGCCGACGAGCGTCTTGGCAAGATATATCCAGTAATGGGAACCTTCACCGAGCCGCCCTTGGAACAGTGTCAATGCGATAAACACGATGAAGGGGGCGACTCTTGCGATCAGCGGGGAGGACTCGAAACTCTTGCGTATTGCTTTCACCGGCCCAATTGCACTGGAAATCTGACGGACCGCAAGTCAGAAACCGGTTGGTTGGCATATTTTGCAGCCCGGCGCAGCCGGAACCAAGGTTGGCGCCGCGGGCGCGACATCGCTCGAAGCACGGGACAATCCATTGCTGTTAGAGTTCCGCGTTTACGCGGAAAACCGCTTTACCTTCCACAGCACAAGGACCAAGAACCCGGCCTGTTCAAAACTCTTTCGCGTACTTCGCGTTTTTAGTGGTTGAAACCAATCAAACCATCGGTCGCTCCTTCCCAAATCCGCTCGGGTGCTCGACACTATTCCGCCCAGGCTGTAAATCTCACCGCCTGACCAGACCAAGACACCCGAAGCGTCATTCTGGTGAGAGTTCCGGGCGACTGGGCTTGGATTGACCTTGTGCCAACCACGAAACACACCAAACACACGAAAACGTTGCTGTGATCGTCCGGGCCTTCAGCCCTTGGATTCTGTAAAGTTATGTCGAGATGGTTCTCGTCGTGGGGCTTCACCCCACGCTGGTATAAGCCGCGCCCTTGGCGCTTCGATGACCGACCAAGACAACCGCGTTGTGGACGGTAGCGTAGTTGATTGTTTCAGCCATGAACGCCCCTCACTGTGTTCCAGACCGTTGGTGTTCCTGAACCAGTAACTCGAGGGCCGAAGGCCCGGCCCCATACCAGCCCGGGCCATCGCCCCAGGTGCCAGGCGCCAGATCAGCATCAATAAGGGCTGAAAGCCCGCATCATGCACGTTTTTCGACGACTAACTGTTCGAGAACGTTCAACGCGCAACGTTCAACTCACAGCGTTCGACAGCGCAGCGTTCATCAAGGTGCGCAGTCGCCGGGTCATTGCCCGTCGGGCAACTTTGCTTCCGGGTGCGCCGGGCTGTATGATTGTATTGGAAAATCGTTCATATTTGCGAAGATTTTCACGCCACGAGTTTGGTCAATTCCTGGGTATCTGCTTCGCTGGCAGCCGGTAAGGTGGTCACAACGGCACTGCCATGGGGGTGGGTCGGATAAAGTGACAGGCTCGTAGTTTGAGTTTTGCCCCCTGGTTGTGGGGTGGCCCGCAAATCGTCCCTTGTTCCGATCCGCAGTTGCCGAAGGCGGCGGAGGA
>JARYMD010000048.1 GCA_029907285.1 Verrucomicrobiota bacterium
AGCAACTTTATAGCCGTCACGTTGCTCCCATCGATGAGGCTGCTCGAGCGTGCCGGCGATATGGGTGATAGGGCTGAGTAACAGGGCGGCGGTCCAAAATGCCCACAGCACAGCGCGGCGTGAACCGAAACAAATCCTGCATGCAAGCAAGCTCAGCACGTTTGTTCGCATCGGCGTTCCGGGCATGACTGTCCGACTTGATTGGCCATGCCAATGCGGCCCGACACCCATGATGTCCGATCATTTGCCGGGATGTCGAGCGCAGATGCTGCGCAGCTAACCGCTCATCCGGAAATCTCACCAGCCAACGTCCCAGATACACTAATGCCTTCAATCCGGTGAGATTCCCGGGTTAGGTTCACTCGCGCCCACCGCCGTGCTGAACTACCACTCGATCACCCTGTAAAACCGCGCCGGGAACTGGGTCGCAAGCAGGTCGTGGAACACGACCGTGCCCGATGTGTTCATTCCAGTGGCAAGCGGAGCCCAGTTAGTCAGGTCGTTTGAAACTTCCACACGATAATTCGACCCGCTCAGGCCGGTGAAACTTCCGTGCACACCGTCAGCGCTCACCGCAATGTCTTGAGCGAGTATTGGCAGCGGGTTAAGCGCAACGGCAGAGCCAGCCAGCGTGTAAAGGTCGTAGCCGTCTGATGTTGTCACTTCGACACTTTCGATCACTATCCGCCAGGCGGTCTTGAATGACGCTGTCGGTGCCACTTCAAACGCCAGCTCAGCCATAACGCCACTGGTGTTGGGCCATGCCTGGGCGCTGCTGATTGCAGCGACAAGTTCCTTGGCGCCCGCAATGCCGCTGTCCTGCGTCCTCCATGTGACCGCTGGTGCTGGGGCAGCCGGCACCATCGAACCCGCCCTCACAGGTTCGCGGAGGATCAGAGTGTCTCCTAAATAATCGAGCTTGAACACTGCGCCGCTGATTTTTGCTGGCAGATCGGCCAATTGAACCCGAACAACCAGCGTTTCTCCAACTGCTGCTCGCATGCGATCAGCGCTGACCACAGTTTTCGCCGCAGCCCAAGGCCCGGTCGATTCGGCTGATTGAAGGGCTGTCGTTGGCGGCGTGCCGCTCACGGCGTCCATCAGAGCCCACTGACGGCCTTGAGCCGGGTAGCGGCCGGTTTCCGCCGGTTTCGGCTGCGGATCAAGTCCCACCACAGCGCGCAGCACCTTTATGACATCGCCCGAGTCAAGGGCCGGGTCCTGGCCGGCTTCTTGGTTGAGATCGTTGCCGGCGATGTCCCACGGGCGCGCCATGTCCAACCCAACAAGATAACGCTGGATAACTGTGGCATCGCCAATGTCGAGCCTGTCATTGCCGTTGTTGTCGCCGCGAATTCTGCGCGGCAACACGGTCACGACCGCCGGCAAAGCGTCGCTTCCAAACGAAATGCGGTTGCCCAGAGCATCCGCCACATCCAGCAGATTCAGCGATACGGTTTGGGCCTGCGAAGCCGGCACACTGCGTGCGCGCAGGCTTAGAGTTCCCAGCCTGACTGTGCCTGCGGCGATTGTCGTGCCAGGCAGGGACAAGGTAGCCTGTATCGTGCCCGGGACATCGAGGTTAACCTGACCCGAAGCAGCCGACACTGCATCGCTCCATGCGAGACTGGCGTCGCGGAACTGGTCGGTGCCGAAACTCATTGCAAAGCTCAGGCCGGCCACGTCGCCCGGGCTGCGCAATAGCAGGTCGAAAGCAATCAACCTGCCCTCTTGTTCGGACTCCGGCCCAACCAAGGCAATCTCGCGCAGCGGCTGCCACAAAACAATCACCTCTGCAGCAGCCTCGTTTCCCGCGGCGTCGCGTCCCACAACACGAACCACGTTTTCGCCTCTGCCCAGGCGCACGCCTGCTTGATTGAACCTGCCTGTGGGATCAATGGCCAATGCACCCATTGGCTGGCCGTTCAACTCCCATCTGGCGCTTTCGACGCGGGTGTTGTCCGTAACCACGCCAACAAGCGTGACGCGTTCATTGGCAGTTGTGCCGGCCACGGGCGACTCGATCACAACCGTTGGCGGCACCGCTTCGCGCTTGACAGAGAAACTCTTCAAGCCAGCCAAATCGGCGGGCAACGAAGGCGGCGATCCGGCGCCGCCTGTGACGACATTGAGGACGTCGGATGCCCCGGTTTTCCCGCCTGCGAGCACTGCTGTTTCGTAGGTGGCGCCAAACGCAGTCTCCCACACACGCATTTGCACGAACACGGGCTCGCCAGGCGCAACGAACGGAATCACTCGCGAGGTGAACCGCTGGCACACGTATCCGGCTGCGACACCGGTTTCGAAAGGCACCGCAGGTCCCACCGGAACCAATTGATCTGCAGCCTTGCCCGCATACAACTGCGCCAAGAACGCCGTGCCGCTCAGCTTGGTCACACCGTCTGAGTCGTAAATTGGCGCATCGACGCCCGAAGGTGCAGCGAAATTGTTGAAGTTGACCGTGCCGCCTACCTCGGCCGGCCAAACATACAGGACTGCGCCCGGCGTCGCAGCGGAGCCGGCCGGGTTGCTCACAACCAGCACATAAGTGCCTTCGTCCGCAGGCTGAGCCGCTTCAATGATAAGCGCTGGATTGGTGGCGCCTTCGACAGGCACACCGTTCTTGTACCACTGACATGCGAGGGGCAGCGTGCCTGTGAACTCGGCGCTGAACACAACCCGTTCTCCAATGTTGACCCTCGCGCCCGTGGACGAGGACGTGATCTGCGGCGCAACGTGTGCGTCAAACACCTGAAGCGTTGCGTAGTCGCTGTAAACCGACCCCGCCGAGTTGAGCACTCGCACCCTGTAAGTTCCGGCGTCGGACTTCTTCACGTCTGTGATTGTGAGGGTTGGGCTGTTTGTTCCCACGGTCGTGGTGCTGCGTTTCCATTGATAAGCCAGGGGTTCGGTGCCAGTGGCGACAACGGTGAAGGTGGCGACCGATCCTGTCACGACCATGATGCTCTTTGGCTGCACGACGATCGTCGGCGGAATCGGCTTCGGCGTTACAGTCAGGGTGAGCAAATCCTTCGAGACTGTTCCGACCTCGTTGCTGACTGTGAGCGAATAGGTTCCCGCATTGTCGAATCCGACGTTTGCAAGGCTGAGCGTGCTGTTGGTTTGCCCCGGAAGAGGGACACCGTTAAAAGCCCATTGATATGCCAGCGGCGGTGACCCGGTGACGCTGGCAGTGAAGCTCAGATTGCCGCCCTCGACAACCGTTTGGGTTTGCGGCTCGGAGGCAATCGCCGGAGGCGTGAGCGTGATCTCATAAAGGCCGGTGACCACATCGGATGCAGGCGCGCCGTCAACAAACACGCGCGCTTTGACGGTTGTTGTGTTGGACAACCTGATCGGCTGTTCGTAGGCAGCCGAGTCAACCGTCGGCTCGCTCCCGTCCAAAGTGAAACGAATCACAGCGCCGGAAACACCGCTCGAAATGCTTAAAGATATCGAACGATCGTAAGGGCCGGGGCGTGGTGCGAACCAAATCGACGGCAGCGCATCTGAGTAAACCAGTTGAATAATATCTGCTCCAGTATCGCTGAAACTCGCGAGAGACGCATTTGGCTCGTAGGCAAACACCCGTGACGCGTTGTCGTCGAGGTCGTTGGATGCGTCGGTGTGACTAAGACCGCTCGTTTCGAAAACCTGGATATCAAGCAGCAAGTTGCCGTCATACGGGTTATAGACGTAAGGGACCTGCAAGGGGACAACCAAATCAAACGGGTTCGGCCCCCCGGGTACGGTCGGGCCTGAACTTGTCATCGTGAGTTCGCCGTCAAAGACTACGGTTGCGTCGGAGCCTGTGTTTTCGTCCATAACCCTGCTGAGCTGGTCCGGCGATTTTGCTGTAGCCGAGATGGTGAATCGCGCGCGGATTCTCCCTTCTGTCACCGGCGTCCCGCAATCCGCATCGCGCCGGAACCGGATTTCCCTGATCAGGATCGGGTGTTGGGGGAACGATTGAGCTCCGTACACATTCTGCAACCTCATGGGTGTGTAGCCCAGTACCCCGCTTTGCCCGTCGTCTTCTTTGTCTGCAAACCCAAGCGGTACAACAATCGACCGCGGCAGAATCGAATACGACCGGACCGGGACAGGCGAAGCTGCAACTCCGTTTGTGAACACGATTGCCCGCAAGACTGCAGATTCAGTCAGCTTTATGCCACCAGCGTAAAGTGTGGAATCCGACTGTGGATCCCCTGCATTCAGTGTATAGCGCATTTCACCGCCGGGGATGGTCGTTCGCAACGCAACGGCAACCGATTCGAAATACGACCCGCCATTGGGCTCAGCGACAAGGGCAGCTTCTGGCTCGGCAAGGGTGACAAGCTGATTGGCTGGCACATTGGATGCCTCTGTCGCCGTTCCCGAAGGCCACTCAACTCGCACCACATCGGCAGATAACGCAGAGCCCAAACCGGACACTGCTTCCGGATGTCCGCCAGCCCACCCGCTGGCGCTCTCTTCAGCTTGAGTCTCAGGTAATGTGGATTCTAGTCCGACTGTGCTCCACAAACACACCGCTGCGGAAACCCCGGACAGGATGGAGAATGCATTCATAAGGTGCAACTTATCGTTCCCGCAAGCTGTCTCCTCTCTGAGACGTCGCCGCGAGACAGTTCTGGTACCAGCTCGACATTACTGGTTGGTTCGCCCCGATCCCTTAACCTCTACTGCAATATTGAAAATGAAGTGCCCTGTCAATCATTTTATCGAAGACCAATTGCCACTTTGCCACTCAGTCACGCACGGCGCGCTTGACAATCTGAGCGCCGGGCGATTGCATTCGCGCGTGCTCGATTCTCAATCTGCGTCGTTTGATTCATCGAACCTAGCCCGGGTGCGGCAAGCTGCTGTAACGGTGGCGTTTGGGCATCATGCGGAGATTCTGGATCGCACTTTTACAAGCTTTGCGCAGAACAAGTTCCTCGAATTGCACGCAATAATCTTGGGCCACAGTCTGCCAAACCGTCAAATCCCGGGTATCCAATACCATTTGGTGCCGCATGACACCAGTTTTGGACATGCCCTTCGGGAGGTTTACTATCGGCGGTGGGAACTGCTGGACATGTTGGGGGTCGATTACGCCGTGGTTGTGGACAACCACGACGTGCTATGTCTTCGTTCCATTCCTGAGCTGCCGTGTCTGTTGCGTGGAGCGAGCTTGGGTGCCTGTCCAGAGCATGGAGGCGGCAAGTACATCGCCGGGCAGGGATACACCAGCGCATACTTCAACGCCGGCGTCACCTTCTGGAACGTGCAGGCGTCACGGCCTCTTCGGCAGGAAATAGTAAGGCGGGCGCGGCGGCGATTCCGAAGTGTCGATGACCAGCTTGTGCTGAACGAAGTTGCGCACACGCGCTTTTTCGATGAGGTAATCATCCTGCCGTCGCAGTACAACTACCGTCCGTGCCTGGCACCGACCAGAATCCCCAATTGGCCGACGGTTGATCACTTGGACGGTGTCAGAATCTACCACAACGTTTATTCACTCGAAGCTGCCCGAGCACTGCTTCCCGTGAAGGATAATGCCTTTCTGCCGCCGGTCACCGCAGCGTAGGACCGCCCCCCGGGCAGCGCCCGGTCCAGCTCGCTCACGCCGGCCTCCGAAAGAGCCGGTGTTTGTTTACCGGCCGAAATGCCGTTCTATTCCGGAAGGAGAAACCACGGTTAAACTGCGAGAACAGAAACGCCTCAAGAAACCGCGCGAGACGCGGTGTTCTTTCAATGAGAACTTGCTTCACCTTGGCCAGCGCATCTCTCGGGCCACAAGCGGACCCGCCACCGCTTTGTTCTTTCGAGTCCCACATCACAACGTAATCACTCTGTTGCGGCCACTCCCGAAAGACTTTTTTGGCCTCGGTTTTCAGCGCCTGAACGTACAGCAGAACCGGGAATGGATTGATAAGTGGCGTTCGCGCGCGGATCGTTTCAGGGTCAAGCACCTCAAACCACCGCCTGCGCGGGCCGTATTCGATTGCGATCAGGCGCTCGACCTTGAACCCGTTTTCCTCGCTCAGCACTCGAAAGAACAGCTCAGGGCTGAACTGGTAAAAGCCGTGTCCGAAGTAGTTGTTGCCGGTGGTGTGCAAGATGAGCCGCCCGCCCGGCTTGACGGCTTCCATCACATTCGCGATCGCGGTAGGGAAGTTGAAAACGTGCTCGAGCGTCCCACCGTCATACACGACATGGAATTGACTTTTCAGTTCCTCAGGGATCGGCAGGTTCAAATCATGTATGATTGTGGCATGCTCCATTGGTGAGGCGTCCAGGGAATCTACTCTTTCCGCCCCAAGTATCTTGAAGAACGGCTCGGCATATCGCGTGCCATACTCACCTTCGTAAAGTTCCGGAAAAGCATCGGGATCGTAACCCGCTTCCTGCAACAAGTGACGCGATTCGGTATTGCCCGGCAGATAGCTTTGCCGCCCGAGAGTCAAACAATGTCTGAAACAAACTCCCTCACGTGCCGCTGCCAACAGCAGATATGCAGCTTCGAGTAGTATAGCCATAAAACATTGCGTCGGTTGTCAGTCTCTCTTCCAAGCCCAATACGCGATTGGGCCTCTGCAAACCTTGGCACTGCCTTTCTGTCACAAGTCATCGCTTTGTCGCGAGCAAGCCGGCTGGCATCAGCAGAAAAGCAAGCAAGCCAACCCCTGCCGCCATGCCTGCAATGCTGACCCACATTGGTGTCAACCGCATGCTGAACTGGAACCGGACCATGTGTTCCCCCGGCGAAACCAACACACCGCGCATTAGATGGTTGCATCGAAGCAGCTCCGCAGGCTTGTCATCGACCAACACGGCCCAGTTCGGGTCGTGTTTGTCGTTGAGCAGCAAAACCGCCTGGTTTGGCGAGCGAACGCGCAAAAGCACGTCTTTGGGCGCGTACCGAACAAACTCGACGCTTGCGCCCGCGGCATTCGTAATGCCGGGCGGCGTCGGCAGAGGGGCTGTTGGATTGCAGACGATAACTTTCCTGTGCGGGTCAAAATCCTTGCTTCCCAGCATTTGCAGAGCAGCATCGTCGTTGGTTATGGCCATCCAATCAAAGCAGAGTTTGGCCCGCGGCAACGCGCCTGCAAACTCAATCAAACCAAACGGTCCCGTCAGATTTGTTTGCACGCCAATCGCGCCGCCGCCAGTCTCCTGCGTCAGAGTAAAGGCGGTGTGCAAACGAAACCGCCGCAACGCGGGATCGAATTGCTGATTCACCAGATCAACAAAGTTCCCGGCCAGCCCGAGCAGAAACCGTGTGTTGGTAAGCTCCCACAAGCGCACGTACCCTTGGGCGCCAGCGCTGTACAATGCTCCCCGGAACAACAGGTTTTCAACCGCCATGCGCGGTTCCTGGACAACATCAAGCGACTGTATGTTGTAATATCTGAATCCATGCTGCAGCCACTCGGCATGGTAAAGCTGCTGCAAGAACTCCATTTGCGCGTTGACCGAAAACGGGAATATGGCAGCTCTGTGCTCGTATGGGCGCTGGCGAAGCAAATCGAACACGGCGTTCGAGGCGTATTTCTCGTTGAGATTCCAGTACTGCACCCATGGCGTGTTGGCGCGGACCATATCCAAAGCGATCAGCAGCCCTGTGCCGATTGCGACCCACTTGCACTTCTTCCCCGCAAAAACACCCGCCAGAACAAGAACAATCCACAACGCCACAAGCGCAAAACCAAAGGCGAAAACCCCAACTTCGCTGATGCTGTGATTTGCAATCGAAGCCGCTGCACCGGGGTCGGGAAAGCCAACCTGTTGCAAATACTTGACGAGTTCCTGTTGCCGCGCTGCATAGACCAACCAAAACCCAAATGCCGCCACAATTGCCACCCCGCTCCCAATGACCCAGCCGCGATGCGGATTGTCAGGAACCCGCCACCACCGGCGGAATTGGTCAGTGACAGCGCCACCCGCCGATTTCAACTGCCCCGCGCATAGCCGACACAAGCCTTCAAGGCCGTACGCAGCCAGAATCACCACCGCAAGGCTGAACGGATGCAGGAATTTGATCGGATTTCTGATGGTGGAAAAGTATGGCAAAGCATAAATGATTTTGTAGAACGGCGCATGCCTGCCAAAAGCAAACAGCAATGACACCAGCGCCGCGGCAAACCAGAACGCAATGTGGCGCCGCTCCGCCGGATCAAACACACCCGATCGCCGACTCGCCAACTGCGCCGCAGCCCAAATCGCAAGGAGAACCACGGGCACTCCCGCATAAAAACCCGCTCCGGAATGGCGCATAAGCCGTCCTTCGGGCCGCTTCCCAGGGTCAGGTCTTGGCGTGTCAAAGTACGCGTCCCAGGCCGGATCACGTCCAACCCCGCCCCAGTACGCCCCGCCGCCCGGAGTGTCCATGCGGTAACCGTACAGGCCGGGGATCAGGATTCTGAGCGCCTCGCGTTTGGGCAGGCTCCATTGGGTGGCTTCGTTCCAGCGCTGCTGTTTGGTTCGGGCGTCTTGTTCCATGCCGACGATTCCTTTCACCTGCGTTTCCAGAAGCACCGACACAGCTTCGAATGCGGTGAACCCGGCCATCACCGTGACAAGCACGACCCGGACAATCGTGTGCGTGATCGTTTTGGAGTTTTTCCCGTCTTCCTTCCCTGAAAGCCCTTGAAACACCACGAATGCCGCAACGTACAAACTCAAAATCGCGCCGCTGTCAAAACCTTCCATCACGGACAACCCAAGCGGCACACCCGCCAAAGCAGCATAAACCCACGGATGCCGCACAGTCGGACCAACCAGGGCGGCAAAACATAGTGCAGCCCCTGCAACCGCCAGAGGCAGAGTCCCCAAACCCCAGCATGCGTAAGAAAGAAAATCGCTGTTCAGTGCTGCAGCCAGCGCGCCAACTGCACAAACGGAGCCTCGAAATCCGAGCCGGCGCAGCAGAACCCAAACGCCAAGGCCCAGGACAAACAACGTCAGCGGTGGGTAAAACCGGGCGAATGCGACCGGCTTGAGCATCCACAGCAGCAGATAAGTCAGCGTTGGAAACGCCGCGCCAACATTCGACCCAACCCAGTTCAAATCCAGCCACATGCCTTTGAACGCTTCCGGCAACGACGCGAACTCTGCGCTGTTTGCGCCCAATGGTCCGTCGCTCGAGAATAGAATCTGCGACGGATCAAGGCTCCGGTGGAATAACGCCACCAACACCACCAGCAGGGCCACAACAGCCCACGGCAGCCCCCGCCAAAAGTTTTCAGACGACTCGGGTGAATGAACTTCGGGCTTTGTCATGCGATTGAATTTGGATTCGACGGCGGCTGGTTGGCAGGCGCGATCTTCTCGAGCTCGAAGTCTATGCCGTCGTAAATGTTGAACAGGAAATATCTTAAAACGCCCTTGAAAGGCAGCATGTTCCTTATCCGATGCCGCCATGTTGTCCGGTCTCCGTACAGCCGCGCCCGGACCATTCGGAACCTCACATTCGAGTAGAAGTTGTACGGGTTTCCCTCGACGAAGTAGTTGAAGCTTTGCTCTGTGAAGAAGTGTTTGTGAGTCGGGTCTTGCAACGCCCAGTCGCTTTTCCCATAGGGGACAAGCACGCGAAGTCTGCCGCCCGGCCTCAGAATCCTGTGCAGCTCGGTCATCACGCGCGGGATGTCGTCCAAATGCTCAAGAACATTGTCCAGCAGAATCTCGTCCGCACAGCCTGACTCGAACGGATAGGGAAACACGCTCAGGTCGAAATACTTGTCCGCTCTGACTTCTCGCGAAAGGTCGCAATTGACATAGCCAGCAAGGTATTTCCGACCGCATCCCAGATTCAGTTTCAGTCCCATCGAATGGGCTTTCTGTAACACCTCCGGCGGCCGAATTCAATGAATTCTTGGCAACGCCCCGGAAGACCAAATGCCCGAGAACGGGCCTCGCGTTGAAGGACCCGGAAGCAGGAAGAGGAAGCAGTGGACCATGGGACAGGAGAGAGGGGTCTGGCGTCGGTTTGCCATGTGCCCTTTCATTCCCTTGGTTGAACGTTGAACGTTGAGCGTTGAGCGTTGAACGTTGAGCGTTGAGCGTTGAACGTTGAGCGTTGAGCGTTGAACGTTGAGCGTTGAGCGTTGAACGTTGAACGTTGAGCGTTGAACGTTGAGCGCTGCCCCTCGCCCGTTTCCCGTTGTAGATTCCACGTTGCACCTTGCCCTAAGCATTCCACATTCCATCTTTCACGCCTCACGCCTCACGTATCACGCATCACGTATCACGTATCTATGGTCCATGGTCTATGGTCTCCCCTACGCTGCAACCCGACTGCTGACCCGCACCTTGACGCGCCCGTTGGACCCGCTTCGTTTATGATTTCGCCCGTTGCGAGTGGCTGATTGCCCGTTCATGGGCGTTTGGATGTGCGCTGTCTCACCTGTCTTTATGAGCTCGCCCGGCGCGAGCGCGCCATTTCCGTTAAGCCTGATTTCGGCGCCGTTCAGTTTGATCGATTTGCTGCTGGCTTCGAGAATCCGGACCAGCTCGAGCCCCTGTTTGCCGTCGGTCAACGGAACCGTGCCTGTCGTGATGCAATCAAGGAAATGCTGGCACTCGACCTTCAGCGGCTCTTCCTGTTTGAGGTACGGAGTGTAAATGTCCCCGTAATGATAAGCGTAATGGAACTCGGCAAACGTGTCATAGTGCGGCGGCCGCTCGACACGCGTGTCGAATATCCGGATTTTTTCCAACTGCGCCACATCGTCATAGACAATCATTCGATTGCTTCCGACGATTGTCATTTCGCGGACTTTGCGCGGGTCGAGCCAACTGCTCTGGATCGTGGCGCAGCATTCCTTCTTGAACATCAGGTACATCGTCGTCACATCCTCGATGCCCGGCGTCACATGCGCGTTGCCCCGGCAGTTCACGCTCACAGGCGTTTCGTCCATGATGTAGAGGATGATTGATATGTCATGCGGCGCGAGGTCCCACGCCACGTTGATGTCCTTCTGGAACAAACCAAGGTTCAGTCGGCGCGCGCTGATGTACCGGATTTCACCGATGTCGCCCGCATCAACGATCTGTTTGATCTTACGCACCGGCGCCGAATACAGAAACGTGTGCCCAACCATCAGCACAAGGCCTTTCTTGCGCGCTATATCGACCAATTCCTCGCATTGCTCGGACGACGCCGCCATCGGTTTCTCGATGAACGTGTGCTTGCCACTGAGCAAACTGGCCTTGGCCATCGCATAATGCGTCCGAACCGGCGTGGCAATGAACACCGCGTCAAGCCCGCAACCGTTCAGCATCTTTGCGTAATCAGTGCACCCTTCCACATTTGGATACAGCCCGCGAAGATGCTTTATCCTCTGTTCGTTTACGTCACAGATAAACTTCAACTCGCAATCCCCAAGCGAGTGCAAGTTCCGAATCAAGTTTGGCCCCCAGTACCCACAACCCACTACGCCCACTTTGATGGGTTTTGGCATGTGTAGCTCCTTTCTCGTTTGTTTTTCATTTTCATGTTTCACGAACTCACCGGCCGCCCGCCGGTCACCTCCCCCTCAACAGAAACCCGTGCCTTCCCAGGCACAGCGCCTCCGGCGTCCCCGGCCGAAGGCACAGCCATTTTCGCCCTCACTTTTTCGAGCACCTGGCCGACAATCGTCGGCACGGTCCTCAAAAGTATCTTTAAATCGAGCCACAACGATTTGGTCCGCACATACTCGATGTCCAATTCCATCATTCGCCTGAACGTGGTGCGGTTCTTGCCGTTCACCTGCCACAGCCCTGTCAAACCCGGCAAGGTCCGAAACCGTTCCATGTGCCATGGCTCGTATTCCTCGTATTCGTATTGCATGCAGGGCCGCGGCCCGACCAAACTCATCTCGCCCCACAACACATTGATCAATTGCGGCAATTCATCGATCCCCATGGCCCGCAGCAAACCGCCAAGTCGTATCACCTTCGAGTCAACCACCGGCGAGAAATCCTCGGGCTTCGTCATCGGCACGTCCTCGTGCGCAATTTGTCTTGTGTATTTCTCATGCACCGACGTGTCAGCATCACAATGCATCGTCCGAAACTTCAGGCATGTGAACCGACGTCCCATGAACCCAATCCTGTCCTGATGCAGTATGACCGGTCCCCGGGACACAATCTTGATGAACACCGCAGTCGCACACATCACCGGAATCAGAACTGGTGAAAACAGAATGATCAATGTTACATCAAGCACGCGTTTCCATGCCGGGACGACTGCCTCATTAGTTGTACACTCGGGCTGACACTCGCGACGAAGCCCATGCTGTGTGGCGCCGACTGCGGTCGAACCGCACGCCGCTTTAGCCATCCCAACCGGCCCGGTCCCAAACTGATTATTTTCACTCACGGGCTTCATGTGTCCATGTGTTTTACATCTCCGTCCCGTTTATGGTCAAACAAAATAGTGGCTTTGTTGTACACAAATCAATCAGTGTAGATACGTATTTTCGCTTGTCGTCACTACGTATTTTGGCATGTGGGATGTACGTAGGTGTCTTTTCGCTTTACATTGCACTTGTTAACAAAACCGACAGACCCGCTACACGTAACACTTTCCTGTCACTGTATCGGTCCCGCTCTGTAGCCGAGGACGTCAGTCCGCCGGCCTTTCTGTCCGACAACAAGTGACTCTGCAGCCGTCCCGCTCTGCAGCCGTCCAGCTCTGCAGCCGTCCAGCTCTGCAGCCGTCCCGCTCTGCAGCCGTCCCGCTCTGCAGCCGTCCCGCTCTGCAGCCGTCCCGCTCTGCAGCCGTCCCGCTCTTTAGCCGTCCCGCTCTGCGGGATGAGTCCGCTGCCCTTTCTTTGTCACCGTAGCTGTTGGCCAGACCAGAAATCAAAGCGCCAACGGCGCGGCCTTATACCAGCGTGAGGCGAAGCCCCACGATAAGACGACCTGTAACATCAATTCCCACAATCCAAGGGCTGAAAGCCCGGCCTATCACATTCCCTTTCCGCGTATTTCGTGTATTCCGCGGTTGAATTCCCGTTCGCGTATTTCGCGTGTTTTGTGGTTGAAAACCTTCCGCGTATTTTGCGTGTTTCGTGGTTAAAATCCCTTCGCGTATTTCGGGAATTTCGTGGTTGGAACCCTTCCGTGCTTTTCGTGTTTCCACCCGGCCTGTGCGATCTGGCGTCCGCCGAAACTCCGGATTCGCGCGGGCTGTCAGCCCTTATTCTCACTGATCTGACCCATTACCTGGGGCGTTGCCCCAGCCCGGAAATCTCACCGCCTGACAAAACCAAGAAACCCAAAGCTTCATTCCGGTGAGATTTCCTGGCCAGGCTGCTATGAATCGAGCCTTTGGCCCTCGAGTCATGCCAACACATCACCGACACCTGCCAACTGCGGCGTCTCGTGCTCAGTTTTATCAAAGCTGTTCCGGCTAAACGCGGGACTCTGACCGCCGCGGGTGGTCGAAGCCATTGGCGTTGCATGCCCGCGACCCCGTTGAACGTTGAGAGTTGAACGTTGTACGTTGAGTGTTCTTGTCGGTTAACCCGGCGTGTCGTCTGTTTCCCTTTCCTTGGGATTTTCAGGGGCTCTCGGCGTTGCCGACCACCTGTGCCAGCAGCACCGAAGCCCTGAAAATCCCTTTGACACACACTGTCCTGCAGTGTCCCGGGTCTCCACAGTCAACTGTGAACCAGCTCAACATTCGCTCCGGGCAGCGACATGGACCCCAACCACATTGTGCCTGCAACTTCTTGGATTCAAATAACATCCACACAAGTTGCACCGGCAACGCACTCTAAACCCCGCCTTTGACCTCGATTTCACCCGACTTGGTACAACCGGTGCTTAGGGCCAAACGGGCAGTTCATGGCCGATTGTTTGGTTATCGGAACTCGGGTTAATCGATGCAACGCGATCTTTCAACTGGGCTGCTGGCTCGCATCATAAAAAATTGTGTTGCGAGCGCAATGGGCATTCTTTTGCCTTCATACATCGCGGCGGCCGACAGTGTCACTCTCGTCTGGGACCCGAACACCGAACCCGACCTCGCAGGCTACAGAATCCACTACGGAACAAACAGCGGTCAATGGAACATCACAATCGACGTCGGCAACGTCACAAACGTGACGATCTCGGGTCTGGCCCGCGGCGTGACTTACTATTTCGTCGCCACAGCATACAACACGGCAAACCTTGAAAGCGATCCGTCCAACGAGGTCAGCTACGCAGTGCCCGAAAACGTGCCGCCAAACGCAAAAGGCGAAACACTCGCCATCGGCGGCGGCAAACCGGCTATAGTAAATGCAACCAAACTGCTCGCCAACGATTCAGACCCCGACGGCGACCCGCTGACAATTGTCGATGCCGATGCCACATCGGCCATGGGCGGCACAGTGACTTTTGACGGCGAAATGCTTGTATATGAACCGCCGCCCGGGTTCTCAGGATACGACACAATCCGCTACGCGGTTGGGGACAATTACGGCGGAACCGATGTCGCCACAATCACAGTCAGCGTGTCTTCATCGGTCCCAGCACAACACGATGTAACTCTCAAGTCTGTAAGCCCGAAGCAGACCGTCCTGCGGTTCTTCGGCATTCCGGGTCAAAGTTACATCGTCCAAGCCGCTCCCGAGATCACCGGGCCATGGACAGACCTCTCGCCCCCGCTTAAAGCGGGGCCGACTGGCATGATCGAGTTCGTGGACACGACGCGGCCAAAGCCTGCTACGCGGTTCTATCGAAGAATAGCTGCGCCTTGAACTGGGAACATTACGGGGAACATGAAACTCAAACACGCAACAGTCCTGGCAATTGCAGCAGGAATCATCGCCCCACCCTGCGCAATCGCTGGTGTCTATACTTATACTTCGAGTCCAGGGGCGATCATCCCCGACGGCAGCGACCTCGGCGTCATCGACACGATAAATGTCACATTCGCCGAAGGGCACATCGTCGCGGGGCTCCGAGTCACGCTGGACATTACCGGGGGGTACAACGGCGATTTGTTCGCGTACCTGTACCACGAATCCGGTGATAATGTCGGTTTCTCCGTTCTATTGAACCGGCCCGGGCGCACTGCATCCGACCCCGACGGTTATCCCGACACCGGGTTCAACATCACATTCGACGATTCGGCCCCCGCCGACATCCATTCGTACAGACTGACCCTCGATCCCAACGGCGGTGTCCTCACCGGCATCTGGCAGCCGGACGCACGAACCGCGTCGCCTTACTCCGTGTTCGACACCTCCGACCGATCAGCGTTCCTGAGCTCATTTCTCGGACACGACCCGCGGGGCGACTGGACATTGTTTGTTGCTGACGTATCGCCTGCGGGCGTTTCAACACTCAACTCGTGGAGCATTGAAATTGTTCCCGCCCCCGAGCCGACCAGCCTTGCTTGCGCCGCTGTTATGGGCTTGACAGCCCTCACGTGGCAGGTCCGCCGAAGGAAGCACGCCGCAAACGCAACCAAACCAAACATCAATTCCATGGAGGTGACTCGTGATTGACAGACTTGTGACGGCTTTTGCCGAGGCCGAAACTGCGGAGCAGAACTGCATTTGCAATGCGCTGCCGAACCTGAAACAGCTCACGCCCGCCGACAAACTCCGGCTTGCAACCAAACTCGAGCACCTGGCCGCGATACTGCGCGTATGCGCAAACTGCGCCTCTGGGACCGGCCTGCGTCAGCTCAATCACTGTCCTCTGTTTCATCCTCCCCGCAAGAATTAGCAAAGCTGCCAGTCACAGTCCTCCCGCCAATGGCTTCAACCGCCCGCGGCGGTCAGAGTCCCGCCTTTAGGCGGCTCTTGAATTGAGCAGTCATCGAGCAGTCACACTTTGTAAGTTGAACGTTGAGCGTTGT
>JARYMD010000490.1 GCA_029907285.1 Verrucomicrobiota bacterium
CTCATTGTCAACAGAAAAGTGTCATCCACACACATTTTTTTCATCCTTTAACAAGACCAGGCGAGGATCAGGGACTGCACAATGAGTGCTGATTTCAAAGCCCCTCAAAGGCGGGACTCTAACGGCCGAGGGTATGGCATCGCCCAAAGTGCGGGACAGCCGATCGCCGTCGGAGTTCCGCGTTTACGCGGAAATGAAGAACTGCATGCAAGGGTTCATACATGGCAGGGCTCGCTGTCCCCAGCGAGCCGGAATCATGACATGTGTTGATGCATTTCGGCGCGCCGGGGACGGTGCGCCCTACCTGTATGCAAGATTTCAGGCACAAACAAAGTGCCTGGCACTTCATTTGCAGATTCCGGATCGAGGACCTCTGTGCGACGGGACAGGGAAGTCTGAATCCGTGGGAGTTCCTCACAGATTCAGCGCGGGTCAAAACTGCGTGGAGCTGAGCCCCACGGCAACTTTCTAATTTGACTTGGCGTAAGACTCAGTCTTTTCCACTGAAGTCGCGGCGTCGCCGCTCGAGATGGGTTTTGCGTTTCGGGCCTGCTCGGCTATTTCAAGCACGTCCGATGCCGGCAGCACAACTGTGACAGTGTTCTTGTCTTTTATGAACCTGTTGACGGCTATGCCAAGGACTTTGCCGTCAAGGGCGAATGTTGGGCAACCGGTCATCGCGCCTGACACCCGATAAAAAGTGCGAGGTTTTTGCGTGACACACATGACCTGTCCACGATGAACAGAAGGTTGGCGATTCAGGACCTCGTCCGATCGGCTGAGGTTGATGACTTCATCGGCCAGTTCTGCGGTTGAGCTGGACTTGAGGTCGAGCGGCTTGAATGACGCCTGTTTCGTTTCCTTGGCGTCGGGTTTTGGCCTGAGAAACGCAAGGTCCAGATCGGCATCTTTCATGACGACGTCCGCGGGAACTTCTGTCCCATCAGACAAGATGATTTTCACCTCTTTGAGCACCGCCGACGCTTCAATGGTGATGCGGCCTGAGGACGTGTTGATTTCGCGGCCTGTGATTGCCCGGGTCGGGTCCAGCGAACTCAGTGCTGTGACCGTCAGTCCGGCCGGTTCGAGCACGGTGCCGTTTGCCTCGAATTTCTGTTCGCGGTCGGGGATGTTCATCGGCAGCGGTGTGCTGTCGCCGGACCCGAAGCTCATTTTTGCCACGGCGGAAACCCACACGACTGATTCCTTGTGTTTGTCAAACACGCTGCGAGCGGTGGCAGCAGCCGAGTCACCGGCCGTTGTTGTGAGTGGTGAACACGACAGAGCCAAACCGATGCCCCAGCCGGTGATCACGGAGACGATGCTTTTGTTTTTCATTTTTGTGTTTCGAAGTGTGTTCAGTGACACGACTGAAATTACCACTTGGGTTCGACTTCCACAAATGCCGTGCGCGCGCCATGTTTGATGAAGAATTGAACGCGCGACGGCTTGGTCTCGCGCAACCTGAGCAGCTTTTCACGCGCAGCAGCCACGCTGCCAACGGGTTCCCCATCGATGGCCATGAGGACATCACCCACTGCCAGCCCGGCCAACGCAGCCCACCCGGCATTTTGAACGGCGCTTATCCGCACACCTTTCAAATCAAGCCCGAGTTTGTCGTCGATGCGTTCTTTGAGAGACATCTCGCGGACCGTGAATTCGAATCGGTCGTCTTTGTATTCTGGCAATTCGGCCGTTACCTTTGGCTGGCGTTCGGTGACGGCCGTGATCTTGAACGGTTCACCATTTCGCAGCCCTTCGAGTTCAACCTGCGCTCCAATCTTGTAAACTCGAACGAGATTGTCGAACAACTCCTGGTCGGCAGGCGTGCTGGCTGCGATGACCTGGCCGTCCAGCTTGAGCAAAATGTCTCCCACACGAAGCCCCGCTTGCTCTGCGGTTGATCCGGGGGCGACCTGCGTTATTCTCACGCCTTTTTTCCCCTGCAGGCCGAGGGCTTCGGCAAGGTCGGTCGTGAGCACCTGGGTTTCGATGCCAAGCCACGATTTGGCGGGCCGGGGCGGTTTCTCATCCTGAGGCTCGGGCCCGATCTGCGGCACAGTGAGCAACAACTGGGCATTGCGCTCAAATTTTGTCAGCACGCGCCGCACAGTGCTCTCATTATCCGTAAGCTCGCGCGTCACAGCTTGGAGTTCGGCGACATTCGACACCGGCCGCCCAGCCACTTCGACGATCACGTCACCAAATTTCAAGGGCGGTTTGCATTCTGAACACGGGCCGCCCGGCCTGACAGTATCGACATAAACGCCTTTGACGTCAGGGCGCTGGTTTTCCAATGCCGAGAGGCGCGTGAAATCGCGGACCGTCAATCCCCATGATTTCAGTTCGACTTCTTTTGCCTGACGCGGATCGCGCACGGTTGTTCGGATCGACCATGCCATCGGCTGGCCGTTACGGAATCCTTTCAGTTGCACCGTGGTGCCCACAGGCGTTGCCAGAACCAGCCGGTTGAACTCAGGGATGTTCTCTTTGGCGCGGCTTTCTGGAACCGGAGTGCCGTTGAACTCTGTGATCACATCGCCCGCCTGCAAGCCGGATTCCGCAGCGGGACTGCCGGAATACACGTTCCCGACCAAAACACCGGCTGTGTTGGTCATTTGTTTGAGAAGCGGCTGCGCTTCGATCCCGATCCAACTGCGGGAGACCTTGCCATTCTTGATCAACTCCTGTGCGACCTGCTTTGCCAGATTGCTGGGGATTGCTCCGCCGAGGCTGCCAATGCCGACTTCATTGACGCCAACCACTTCGCCGCGGGTATTGACGAGTGGACCCCCG
>JARYMD010000491.1 GCA_029907285.1 Verrucomicrobiota bacterium
GCAATCTCGACGACATCCAGTTCGGGATGGGGATTGAACGGCCACGGGGGACTCCACTCAAAATCCTTGGCCGAGTAATACGTGCCCGGAACGGGCGGTTCTTTGAGTTGGGCGTAGCTTACGCTCACGAGAGCCAACGCGATGATTGCTGTTCCGATCCGTGTTGCTGTTCTGCTTCTTGTTTTCATTTTGTGGTCTCCGATTGGTTGTGCGTGTTCGATTCGCCCGCGACGTCACGGGCTAACGACAGAACTGAGCGATCCCGCCCAGCGGGCGGGATTCGCTCCAGTGATCTTGTTATGCCATTCGTTTCGGTTGTTCACAGAGCCAGCACGTCAATCGGCCTCGACCACGCGAAGGAACTGCACAGGCGCGGTCATCGGCAATTCCACCATCGTAGTTGTGGCGGTGGCGGGAATGACGAAGGGGAGATTGGTCCAGGGGAAAACGTCCAAGTGGTCCTTGACCTGCACTTGGTAAGACTTGCCGATTTCCGTCGCCGCGTTGAGCCGCAAGTAGCCGGGACGTACCACCAAGGGCGAGGCAAGCGGCACGGGCATCGGTTTCGCCCCCGCCCTGATGGGCACGCCAGGGCGTGTCTCGTATGCCCAGTCCATGACAACCGTCTCGCGGACGTGAATCCAGCCGTAGTGCATCCCGTCCCTGCTGATGAAGCGCACACCCAAGTAGCCCTCGCCCAGCGTCGCCAGTGGGCCTCTGGAACCGGAAGTGCCAAAGCGTTCACTCCACCACCAAGTCAGCAAAGTGACGTTGCCACTGCCCCACCAGACGTCGTTTGTCGCTGCATCGGGGCCAATCCAGTCGCCGGCTATGAGCACTGCCGCATAGTTGGTTTGGATCAGAATGGCATTTGTGCTCAAAGCCGTTACGTAGAAATTCCAAATGCACATGCTGCAGGGAACATCCATCGTACAGAGGGGAAAGCCGCTGATGAAGCTGAAGTCCGGCGAGCCATCGCGGTCCAGGTCAATGGTGGCCGGGATGAACTCTCCAGGGATTTGAAAAGCCGGGCCAGCGGTGTAAGCAATGGTGCTCTTGGCCTGCGTCCAGTGCGCCCAGCTCGTAAAGAAAAGCACAAGCAAGATTCGTTTCATGGTTCGAGCTCTTTTGTTTCGCGTTCCCGAGCGTGCTGTGACGCTCGCATGGCATAACGATCAAGCTCAGCGACCGCCGCCGGAAACGCCCGGTCGGCTGCAAGAGTCGCTGACAAATTATCCGAACCGTCCGACTGTCCAGCGGGGCGGCGGTTCGCTGCAGCGCTCTGGTTCGGCCCTTGGACCTCACTCGATGGTGATTGCTCTGTAGAATCTTCGGCCATGATTTGTGACGGAATCTCTATCCACAAAGAAGTAGGGAGAAAGAGGCAAGACGATGTTGGTGAGTGCTGTCCAGTTGGTGGACGGGAGCGACAAGGCATACTCGATACGATAAGTCGCACCGGGGGTGCCGGTCACGTCGAGGCCGGCATAAAGGCCGATGCCCAATGAAGCAGGCTCTGGGTGAACCTGCTCAAGCCGGCCAATGGTCATGTTGTCAAACCCGAAGCCGTCGATGGAGGGGCCGACACGGGCAAACTCGACAGTGATAAAGGGAGCTTGGGTATCGATGACACCGAAAAAGAGAACGCTGCCGGAGGGCTGCCCCTCTGGAAGTGTCGGCACCGTCAAGTCAGTTCGCTGCCCGTTGCTCGTCACCAACGAGATCCTCAACTGTGCAACCTCCACGTCTGTCGCGTAGAAGCCAAACGCTGCCTGTGGCGTGCTGAAGTCGATCCGAAAGAAACTCGGCGTGTTCGCAAGCAGCATGAGAAACTGATCGCCGGAAATGGGGAATGTGCCAGCGTATGTATTCGTGGGCACGTTATAGACAGTCGGCGTGCCGATTAGCGTAGCCGTGTCCGGCCCAAAGGTGATGCTGGCAGGGGTGCTCCTGTCGGCAAAGCTCTCGAACGTCTCGGTCGCTACGCCCTCCAAGCGCGACAAGAACCGGCCCGCTGCGAGGTCAGCGTTCGGATGGTTGGTGAGCCGTGTCGGATTGTCGGAGCCAGGTCCGACGGGTGGCAGAGTGTTAAGATCCTGACCGAAGTATGTGTCAGGAGTGGCGTGAATGAGCAGAGGAATGCATACGATTCCGAGCAGGGTCGTCAGTGTTGTCTTCATGATTTATCACTCTTGTCCAAATTAGAGGTTCGGCGATTTCCTGAAAATTGAATCGGGAGGTCCTTTCCGGCACGCTCGTGCCCTGTGTATGCAAACAACCAACGAAAGGACTCCCGATGCAGCGATTTGGTAGCGTGTTTTCCCAGTTGCTCCAGCTTTTTCCGCGCCTGGAGTTTCAGCAACTGGTCCAGCAGCACCGCGCCGAGCGCCACGCCCGGGGCTTTGAGTGCTGGACGCAGTTTGTGGCCATGCTCTTCTGCCAACTGGGCCGGGCGCATAGCCTGCGGGAAATCTGCGGCGGGCTGGCTTGCTCGCTGGGCAAGCTCAGCCACTTGGGCATCGCCCAGGCGCCGGGGCGCTCGACCCTGGCCTACGCCAACGCCCATCGGCCCGCCGGACTCTACCGGGATTTGTTTTTCTGTCTGCTGGACCGCTGCCGCAAGCAGCGGATCGGCAGCAATGGCCTTGGCGATGGCGCCGGCCTCCTGGCTGCGCTTTCGAGCCGCCGCTTGCTCCGGCGTGTCGGGAATGCCGGTGTCGTCAAAGACGAAAATACCCGGCGCGATTTCGACGGCCTCAAGTTCCGGGTGTGGATTGAACGGCCACGGGGG
>JARYMD010000492.1 GCA_029907285.1 Verrucomicrobiota bacterium
CGGCCCGATTTTTTGGCCGGCACGGCCATCGAAAGCCGAAAAAGCAATCGGAGTATGAAATATACGGGCTAGGCGGCCTTGCATTGAGCATTCGTCGTGCAGTAACACCTTTGTAAGTTGAAAGTTGTACGTTGCACGTTGAACGTTCCCAACAAGTCTGCCCACCCACTCAACAAATAGGAGCTCACAAAATCCAGCCTTCAACCGGTCGGTCCTTTACGGAACAATTGCGAATCAGCCCGCGAAGCGGGCTGCGACCAAATCCGCGCATCCGCAGCCCTTTCGTTGCTCGACGGCTCCTTGCGATCAATCCTCCGAGCGCGGATTTGGGTTGAGCGTTGCACGTTGTACGTTCCAAAACAGACCCCAAGCCCCGTAGGGGCGGCATCTTTGTGGGAGGCCAGCCCCTGACAACCTCATGAGCCCCGTAGGGGCGACATAAAAACCCCCGCCGTACCAGCAAGGCAACCGACCGGTTTGTACATGCGCCTTGAGTGCGATGCCGCTCCTACGGAGCTTGTCCGGTATGCCGTCCGCCCCACTACAAATATGTCGGCCCTACGGGCCTTGGCTCTGGCCAACAGACGAGCAAGTCGGCCAAATGACGGGGGCTTTCAAGGTGCAACGCTCAACAGCGCAGCGTTCAACAGCGCAGCGTTCAACAGCGCAGCGTTCAACAGCGCAGCGCTTATCAACGGTCGCAGTCCCCGACTCGCTGCCCGTCAGGCGACTTTGGTTCCGGCTGCGCCCGGCTGCGAAATATGCGGGCTAACGCTTTGCAATGCATGCTTGCACTGCGCGTCTTACATTCCAGCCGGATTTTTCAAGGGCCGCGCGCGCCGTTGCTTCATCCGCGCCTGACAATTCGCTGACAATGCGTGTGGCGCGGTCGCGCAGTTTTGCGTTTGCCGGGTTGACATCAACCATGAGGTTGCTGATGACCTTGCCGAGTCGCACCATCGCAAGCGTGGAAATGATGTTGAGAACCAGCTTGGTCGCGGTGCCGGCTTTCAATCGGGTCGAGCCTGTCAGGATTTCAGGCCCAACCTCGGGATCAATCACAAGGTCCGGACATGTGGTGCGATCGAACCGCAGCCGGGGGTTGAAACAAATGAGTATTGTGGCTGCGCCCGCTCGGCGTGCCGCGTGCAATGCGCCCCAGACAAACGGTGTGCGTCCGCTGGCCGCAATACCGATGACAACGTCTTTGTCAGTAACACCTCTGAACCTGACAGCTTCAGCGCCGGCAAACGCGTCGTCTTCAGCGCCTTCGACCGATGACCATATGGCGCGCTGTCCGCCTGCCATGATCGCCTGCACCATGTCAGACGGCACGGAAAAGGTCGGCGGGCATTCGCTTGCGTCCAAGACGCCCAATCGACCGCTTGTGCCGGCACCGACGTAAAACAATCTGCCGCCACGTTTGAGGGCGTTGGCGACCATCGTGACTGCGCGCGCGATGCTGCGGGGTTTCTTCAGAAGGGCTGCTGGTATTCGGGCGTCTTCGGCAAGCATGAGTTGGACGGCTGCCTCGGTGCTCAGCTTGTCGAGCTGCATTGACCTTGGGTTGCGCTGTTCTGTGGGTGAAGGGCCGGTTGCGGTGGGGATCGGGCATGCCATCTCCGGTGAAACGCGGCTCTGGATTTGGCGTGGCGAGGCGGTGGAGGACGTGGGTTGCGTTGCCAGTTTCAAAGCTTTCGCCACTGCGCCCCATGCGCCCTCTCGTTGCAGTTGGCGGCAGTGTGCACCCGGCCACTTTTCTTTCAAAAGGTTTGCAACGCGCCGGGCGAACTGGGGCTGATTCTTCAAGACACCTCCGACGAAGACGAACTCGATCGGCTGACCGTGCTTTGACAACCGCCGTGCGCAAGCGGCGGCGGTTTCGGCCAGACGCGTTGCTGCACGACGCAAAACCTGCCGGGCGATTGTGTCGCCGACGGCTGCGTCGGCAAACACTTCCTTTGCAAGTGCGGCAACATCGGGTTTTGACGCCTTGTGAATCCACCCGATGAGGTCCTCCGGCCCGTTCAACATCAGCGCCCGAAGAAGAGCCCGCCCCAATCGCGGCCACTGACCTGTCCTGTCGTACTGCTGCACGACCGCGCGCATGGCATCCATGGCGATGTCGTACCCGCTGCCTTGATCGCCCAACAGATGCCCCCAGCCGCCTACCTTTGCAGTTTGCCCGCGCGGATTGCGGCCGTATGAACAAGAACCGGTGCCGCTGATAAGAATCACGCGCGTTAGAGTTTGTTCGGATCGGCTGTTCCCAGCCGCTTCCAGCGCGGTCTCGAGGTCGTTGCCAACCCAGCATGGCACATTTGGCCATGCAACGGACGCGGCGGATGCGACTCTGCGGCGGTCATCGGCCGACCGGACGCCTGCCATCCCAATGCCAACCGCAGCGGGTTTGGGGCATTCGGCTGCAAGCTGTTTGAAATGCGCGCTGAGTTGGTCGTCCGTGAGCAAACGGGCATTGGCGGCAGGACCTTCGATTCTTTCGACAAGGTTACCTGACCTGTCGGCAACCAGTGCGACTGTTCGTGTGCCTCCGCATTCAATGCCGAGGACGAGGTATTCGCGGTTGGTCAACCTCTGCATGAGCCAGAGTATTTTCTGTCGGAAGCCTTATTTGCAAGCTGCGTTGGTGTCTATTAGCATTGTGGGCATGCTTGGCGACACCATTGCCGCGATATCAACGCCACTGGGCGAAGGCGGGCTGGCGGTCGTGAGGATTTCCGGGCCGCAGGCGCTCGCAGTGGCTGACCGTTGCTTTGAACC
>JARYMD010000493.1 GCA_029907285.1 Verrucomicrobiota bacterium
GGCATCGCCTGAAACGCGAGACAACCGATCGCTGTTAGAGTTCCGCGTTTACGCGGAAACGAAAAACTGTATGCAGGAGTTCATGCACGGTAGGGCTCGCTGTCCCCAGCGAGCCGGATTGGGCATGTGCTTGTGCATTCGGCGCGCCAGGGACGGCGCGCCCTACCGTTGATGAAATCTTGCGCAAGGCAGGGCAGGCGCTCCGCGCCCGCCACAAATAACGTGCCTGGCACTCTATTTGCGTCTCCACGCGGCCGTTGCGTCTCAAGCCGGATGCGGCACCTTCTTCACCTTGGATGACAGGCAGACGGCGATGGCGAAGGCGGCAGGGCTCACCGTGAAACCGTGAGGCAAGACGAATGGCGCCACAAACGCGCGGACCACGCTTCGCTGGATTCGAGACGCCAGATTCGCGGTTGCAAATCAGGGTTCCTCACAAGATTCACAGAATATGCGGGCCAACCCTACGGCAGGCCGTATTGAAAGACTCTATAGAATCTCATTGCAACGGCCGAGGGCAGCGCGCATGTCGCAGGAGGCCCGATGTCACTCCAGTTGGCCGTCGAGCCTGATGCCACGATTCGGCCGGTGGGCGAGTCCAGCCAGAAGGTCAAGTCAGGTGAGTATTCCACTTGATACGCCCGGCTTGGGAACGCATCCCAACTCAGTTCAAAGGCGTCTTGCCCAAACACCCGCCGCAATCGCGGAGTCATAAAGGCCAACGGAACGAATCCGGCCCGTTCGAGTCCACGGCGGACCTCCTCGTTGAGCATGAACACGCGCCAAACCCCGCCGGAGCGGTAGTTTTCGATCATCAGGACAATTGGTCCCTGGTCAATCCCCAACGTGTCTGGTCCCCACCACTTGGCACCAAGGTTGAACGCGTCACGAAAACCAAATGGCGTCCAGATGTTCTGACGAAATTGGTCATAAAAATACCGCAATGTCGGGATTGAGTATTCGGGGGTGAAGACTATTGAACCGCCAACTGCCGTGGGCGCGATCGTGCCGTCATCGTTTTGCGCTGGAGGGGCGCCCCTCGCCGCATAACCATTGGGACCGTCGCAGGCTGTCAATCCCCAAACGTTGCTCGAGTATCCCGTGCGGCGGAGTGGATTGGCGATGCAATAGGCTCGTTGCGCGAGTGTTGCCCGGCGGGAATTCTCGAAATAGGTGCTGTCACGGGCATTCATGTACACGTCCGCCGCGTGGCGGAAGTCGATCCAGCAGTGAGAGTACTGATGGCCGAACAAAGGTGGAAATGGGACGTAAGCCTGCCCGTAGTTGGTTGCCCACGTGTACCCTTTTGTCCACCTTTGCCATGCCGAGGCAGGCAGTGCGTTCGAAGTTGCACCCAATGCGAGCACGTAAAGCAACATAGCTTCGTTGTACCCGACCCAGTTGTTCGATAGAAAACCGGTGCCGGGTTTCCAACCCATTGACAAAACGTTCGTCCCGCGCCCCATCCATTGCCAATCCACGCGATTGAAGATGACATCTGCGGCGGCGCGGAGTTCAGCTTCTTCGGGATCATTGCGATTGAAATACTGCCTCGCGTGCAGCACTCCAGCCAGCAGCAGTGCAGTGTCGATCGACGACAGCTCCGTGTCGAAAGACGTGTAACGCGATGCGGTTTTCATATCAAGGAAGTGATAAAACCAGCCATTATACCCAATTGTTCCTGACGACTGCGGCCCTTGAGGCCCGTTCAAGAACGTGTTGAGCGTGGTCCGAACACGTGCAATTGCCTGCGTCCTTGTGATCCAGCCGCGTTCGACCCCGATACATATCGAGCTGAGCCCAAAACCGACCGCGGCGATGCTGCATGGGGATGTTGAAGTGCTGCGATCGGGCACCAACCCGTTCACGGGATTGGCTCCGTACCAGAAGAACGCAAAGTGGACACGCTGAATGTAATCAAGGAACTCTTCGTCACTGGCAAACGGCTTTGCCACTGCGGCCACCGTGGCAGACGGGTCGCTCTCCTCCCCGGACGTGGAAACTGCAGTGACCCGATAGAAGTTCGTGCGTCCGTTGACCGGGTTGAGGTCGCAGTAGCCGGGGAGTTTCAGGAGGCCTGGGGTCTGCAGTGTAAACGCACTGTCGTTTGTGGTTGCGCGATAAACACGGTAGCCGGCCAGCTTCGCATCCGGGTTCCGGTCCCAGTGCAAAACTACGCTCTCATCGCCGGCGCAGGTCACCAACCCCTGGGGCGGTTGGATTGCCAGAACAACCGCGCAACAAGCCGCAGCCACACACAACACGAGAACGCATTTCATAGCGGTCCATACCACACGAGCCCGCCAATGGCAATCTGCCATATCGACGGATTGCGAGCTTGGCCCGCATATTACGCAGCCCGGCGCAGCCGCAACCAGAGTTTCTTGACGGGCAGAGACTCGGTGCCTGCGCCCGTTGATGAGCGCTGCGCTGTTGAACGTTGCGAGTTGAGAGTTCCAATCGGTTCACCGAATGGGCCGTCTGTCTGGGAACGCTCAACGCTCAACGCACAAAGCCGCTGCTGCTCAATGAGTGTTCAATTCAAGGGCCGCCCAAAGGCGGGACTGATACGGTTTCCAAAGTTGTTCAGCCGACGGCGAGGAAAACACACAAGAACTCGCCGCAGCCGGCGGTGAATAGCTTCTATGAAAAAACACTTTGCAGCACAGAGAACAGCTCTGACAGCCGCGGGCGCGGCATCGCCTGAAACGCGAGACAACCGATCGCTGTTAGAGTTCCGCGTTTACGCGGAAACGAAAAACTGTATGCAGG
>JARYMD010000494.1 GCA_029907285.1 Verrucomicrobiota bacterium
AGTTGGCCGACTTGCTCGTCTGTTGGCCAGAGCCAAGGCCCGTAGGGCCTGGGCTGAGGCCGACTGGTTCCAACACTGCAACACCATATGTTGCGCAGACCTTGCAGCCCGACCGGCATTGATACGTCGGAGAACTTGCCGTGCCTGTGCGAATCTGTGAAGATCACGGCACGAAGCTGTGCGGAACATTGCTTTGGAAACAAGTTACGCGGGCACGGTAGGGCGATATTACGTGCGAGGAAGATGATGCAGCAACAACCGAGGTTAATGTGCCGTCGATAAGATTATTAAGTCACTTTGGTCTCAGGGCGGCAATCGCGATTGCAGCCATTGGCGCTATTAGCTGTTTTGCCGCTGGTTCGAACGGCGTGGTTTGGCATGAGGCCACCGGCTGCCGGTGGACCGAGTTGCGCGTGGATAGCAACGGCAAGGACGGGTTCACCCGAATGGACGGTGCCAAAACCGGCATCGTTTTCACCAATGCGCTTGCCAATGACCGCGGGATAACGAACAGGAATCTTCTCAGCGGGTCAGGCGTTGCAGCCGGTGATGTGGATGGGGACGGTTTGTGCGATGTCTATTTTTGTGGATTGGACAGCCGCAACGCCCTTTATAAGAACCTTGGTGACTGGCGGTTCGAGGACGTGACTGAGACGGCCGGGGTGGCATGCGAAGGTCAGGACAGCACAGGAGCGGTTTTCGCGGACATTGATGGGGACCGGGACTTGGACCTGCTGGTGAATTCGCTCGGGAATGGCCTGCGCATTTTCGAGAACGACGGGAAAGGGCACTTCAGTGAGATCACAGCCCGGGCCGGGGTGCAGTCGCAAAATGGCGGCACGTCACTGGCTTTGGCCGACATCGACGGTGACGGCGACCTCGACCTGTATGTTGTGAATTACCGGACAACAACGATCATGGACAAGCCGCAAACCACATTCCGGACTCAATACGTTGATGGCAAGCATGTTGTGGCATACGTCGATGGTGTTTCGGCCACCGCTCCCTGGCTCACAAATCGGTTTCTTTTCTTGCCCACTGGAGAGGTGATTGAACTGGGCGAACCCGACATTCTCTACATCAATGACGGCGGAGGCAGGTTCAATCCGATGCCATCGACAGGTGGTTTGTTTCTTGACGAGGACGGCATCGCGCTTGCCGAGCCGCCAAGGGACTGGGGGTTGACAGTTCAGATGCGCGATTTCACCGGAGACGGCGCGCCGGACATTTACGTGTGCAACGATCTGTTCAGTCCGGATCGTGTGTGGATAAACGATGGCCGCGGGAGGTTCAGGGCAATCGAGAGGCTGGCATTGCGGACCACATCGACATTTTCAATGGGGATAGACTTTGCGGACATCAACCGGGACGGCCACGTTGATTTCATGATCGTTGACATGCTGGCCACCGGGCACAAGGACAGGCACACGCAGGTCAGCACTCAAAAACCAATCGAGTGGCCAATAGGAACAATCGACAACAGGCCCCAAGTTTGGCGAAACACGCTGCAGATCAACCGGGGCGATTGCACGTTTGCTGAGGTTTCATTCTACGCCGGCGTCGAGGCGTCGAATTGGTCCTGGATGCCGCTTTTTCTCGACGTTGACCTTGACGGTTACGAGGACATTTTGGTCACAACTGGCCAGATGCGCGATTTCCAGAACGTTGACATGCAGAGCCGGATCGACGCAGAACGGGCGCACAGGAAACTGACGCAGGCGGACATACTGCGGCTGTTGAGGATGTTCCCTGATTTCAGCACGCCGGGCGTTGCTTTTCGCAACAATGGAAACTTGACATTCGAGGACAAGGGCCGGGACTGGGGTTGGAACTGGGTTGGAGTGTCACAGGGAGCTGCGATGGCGGATTTCGACAACGACGGCGATTTGGACGTTGTGGTCAACGCGCTGAACGCCCAAGCCGGCGTGTACCGCAATGACAGCATTAAGCCGCGGATTGCGATTCGGCTGCGCGGTCCAGATAAGAACACGCAGGGCATTGGCGCGCAAATCAAGGTTCTGGGCGGCCCGGTTTTCCAGAGTCAAGAGGTGATCTGCGGGGGCCATTACTTGTCGGGATCAGACCCTCTCCGAGTATTTGCCTGCGGGTCGGCCACGAACACCTTGCGCCTCGAGGTTCTGTGGAGAAGTGGCAAGCAAAGCGTGATTACAAATGCGATGCCGAATCGGCTGTATGAAGTATTCGAGGCGGACGCTGTGCCGCACCAGCCCAGCACGAAGGAAACTCCCCAAGCATGGTTCCAGGACGCTAGCGCTTTGATCGCTCATCACCATCATGAAGACCCGTTTGACGATTTTGATCGCCAGCCTTTGCTGCCCAAGAAGCTCAGCCAGCTTGGTCCCGGCATTGCATGGCATGACATGGACGCCGATGGATGGGAAGACCTGGTCGTTTCAACCGGGCGAGGCGGGCAAACAGCGGTGATGCGCAATTCTGGCAACGGCAAGTTCGCGCCCGTTGAACACCCGGTCCTGTCCAGGCCCGCGAACCGCGACCAGACCACGGTTCTTGGAGTTGGGTCCACGTTGTTGATAGGCCTTACGAATTACGAGGATGGACTGACAAACGGCGGCTGCATCCGAATCGTTGATTTTCAGCGAGGCGCTTCCGGCGAAAGTGTCCTTGGCGAACGAGCAAGCGCCGGTCCGCTGGCAATGGCTGATGTCGAGGGCAACGGGCAACTGTGGATTTTTGTTGGCGGGCGAGTTGTGCCGGGGCGTTACCCGGAGCCTGCGGATT
>JARYMD010000495.1 GCA_029907285.1 Verrucomicrobiota bacterium
GTGCGGAGGCGCCGGGTCGCTGCCCGTCAGGCAACTTAGGTTCCGGCTACGCGGGGCTGCGAAATATGCGGGCTGGCTGACTTCTGCCATTCCCGGCGTTGGCTCAAGCAACCAACGGTTGACACTGTTCTTGAATGCGGACACGCTCAAGCACACGACCGCAAGTCCGGAGTTGGCTTTCAGTGCGCCGCCGGCGGGTGCCGAAGTCGGCTGTGGTCCAAGGGCCGCCGGTTAAGACTTGCGGGTGCGAAAAAGACAATGAAACTCTGTATGCCCTTGCTTGGTGTTCTGCTGCTGGTGCTGCTGGCGGATGTCGATCGAGTGCACGCTGGCGTGTTCAACGTTCGTGATTACGGAGCCGTGGGTGATGACAAGACCGACAACACCGCAGCATTTACGGCGTGTATGAAGGCGGTGATCGCCGCCGGTGGCGGGCGGATGTATCTGCCGGACGGTGTATATCGCGGGCGCATCACGATTCCCCCGGTTTCGGGCCCGAGCTTGATTACGGTGGAGATTGCAGGCGAAAGCGAACCCGCATACGTATTCGGCACGGTAGGATCACTCCCGTTTCAAAATCATGGGACCATAGTCAAGTGCCTTTCTCCAACCGGTTCGGCAGTGATTTCGGCCGCACGTGCGACCGAGTCGCTTTACGGGGACTTTTCGGCGATTAATGTGGTGATCAGAAATGTGGATGTGCGCACCTATGACAATCCGGGGATTGGCGGCGTTGATCTGAACCACGCCATGCAATGCAGGCTGGAGAACGTCTTCATCAACACGGGCGTTTACAATGTGCAGGCATCCAAGCCGGCGCACGGCACCGTTGGCCTGATCACGCCGGCCTGCAACAATGCCGCATTAACAATCCTGCGCAACGTCATCGTGACCGGATATGATACCGGTATTCTGGTCAACGAGCACACCGACGGTGACAACATCAACCTCGGTTCGAACGTTAACGGCTTGAAATTTGCCTTTGCCCATCATGCATCGCGCTTTGGCCGTGTCGGCGCGCAGCGTTGCACGCATCCAATCACAGTGATTGGCAAGCATGGGTTTTCAATCGAACAACTGGACATCGAGATTGCCGGGAAAGGACAGACCGACAGCCAAAACGAATGGCAGGCAACCGCATGCATGATTCATGACCCCGAGAACCTTGGCATCGGTGACATCCGTTACTGGGTGGTCGAAGGAAACTTGGGTGCAATTGAGAAGTTCACGCGCATCGGCGGCGCCAATATACGAGCATGGCGAATCGGTTCAGCCCGCTAGCAGTGAAAGTGGGTGAACGCGAATTCTTTTCCCATTCGCGGCTTGTGTGGTCGTTGATTGTCAGATTTGGCTCAGGAACATGATTGTCGAACAAAGACCATCCGAAAGAGAAAAGAAAGCAACAAATGTGAACCGCGCAACAGCCACGAAACTCTGCTGTGTTCTGGCCGCAACCGCAATTGGAGCCGCGCATGCAACTGGGGCCGAGAAAGCTGGCACCGTCACTGCCCATTCCGAAGGGCTGCATGGATACATCGGCTTCGGCCACGAAAAGCTGCCGGCCGAGGGCGGCTATACCGCTGGCATGGGGTTTTACGCCGCTGTGTGGCCGCTTGTGGATCAACCGCTGGCAAACTTCCAGATTGGCCTTCCCAGTTCGTGGATACAGCCGGACAACTCCGACAATAAAGACATGCCATTGTGTCCCGAGGGCACTCTGGCCCGCCAGTGGAAGGAGCGCGGGCCGACATGGAGCAGTGTTTTCCAGACCATCGAGGGAGGCCTGGGTTACTGGGCCGGCAATCATTTCCGCTACGGCCCGCCCAAGTTCAGCATGAACGGCACGCCGCAGTGCTACGACTACGAGATCGGGTCGCCTGGCTGGTCATTCTTCTACGACAATGAGGCGCTGCCCGATAATCGTCTCGGCATTGCCCAGCTTAGCAACCGCCTGCTCATTCCACCCGACGCGCTGCCTTTTCAGGGCAATCCCAACGGCGAGTTCCTCGGCTACACCTGGATGGCTCTGCCGTTCACCGACCCGGCCACCGACGATCCACCCACGGGTGACCGGAGCTGGACGTGCTTCCTCAGCGCGGCCAACTTCAAAGGCCCAATTGCCTACTACATCCCTGAGACCTGGAGCAAAATCGGCAAGCTGTTCAATCAACCCGCCCTCTATGGCCGTGGGTTGGACGCGCGGCCAGGCATCATGGGCGGCGGTGCCATGGAGATCAATACCGTGCCCCGCTTTGACGCCAAAGACGCCAATGGAAAAGTTTATTCGAAACTGCCGAAACTCCAGTGGCCGGTGGACGACCAAGGCCGCGCCTACCTCGTTCAAGACGTGACCTACTACTCGAAAGCCGCCCTCTACGATGCCTTCAAGGCATGGCGCGACGGCGGCCCGGAGTGCTCCGGGCGCTTCGACGAGAAGGGTGCGTTCAAGCCCCGGCTCAACACGCACACGACGCGGTACGACCAGGGCGGCAAGAAGATCGTTGGGGTTGAACGCGTCTTCGACACGCGGGTTTTTGAGGGTAATGTGTGGGGCCTGCAGTGGTTCACGAACGACATCAGCCCGGCAGGTTTGTTTCCGCAGTACTTCAAACAGGTTGGCGACGAGCGCGCTCCACGCCTTCTCCCTGTCGGCGTCGACCGCCGCCGGGGCAGGGCCGCGCGGCGCCCACGGCGCCTCCACGGCGGGCGCCCGGCCTGCCTCCTCGCGCTGCGCGCCCGCCTCGGGCA
>JARYMD010000496.1 GCA_029907285.1 Verrucomicrobiota bacterium
CGACATCGATGCCGGGGCGGTTCCAGGAAGCGATTGGTGGGACGTTGTTCATAAGTGAGATAGATGAGTTGCCGATACCGCTGCAGGGGCGGCTGGTGGACCTGCTGTGTGAGCATCAGGTTGGGCTTGCAGACTACAGGGAATCCGCGAAGACGGACCTTCGTGTTATTGCGAGCAGTTGCACGGACCTGATCAAGGCTGTTGCGGATCGAAAATTCAGGCCGGACTTGTACTATCTGCTTGCGGTTGTGGTGATTCGCGTGCCGCCGCTTCGGAGCCGCGAGAAGGATGTTCTGATGCTGGCGGAGATGTTTTTGGATCGGTTTGCCAGACGCTATGGGAAGACCAAGCTGGCGTTTGGCGAGGATGCGATCAAAGCGCTTGAGGATCATGCATGGCCGGGCAACGTCCGCGAGCTTGAAAGCCGGGTCAGGCGAGGTGTTATCATGGCTGAAGGGGGCGTGGTGCGGGCGTGTGACCTTGAACTGCCGACTGCGGAGACGCCTTCTTTGCCGCACACACTGAAAGACGCGCGCCGGGCTTTGGAACGGGAGATGATTTTGCAGATGCTTGAGAAGCACGGGGGCAACATTTCGGCGGCTGCATCTGATCTGCGCGTGAGCCGGGCGACATTCTACAACATAATGGCGCGGCTTGGCATTCAGCGGAACAGAGCATTGAAATCGGCAAGCAGCGGGCAGATTCTAAACCATGATGAATAATATGGGCTCAAATCAAATACCAGATCGCACAGGAGACCGATCAGTTGCGGGGTCAGCAGCGAAGCACCTTTGTCAAGCGGCGGTGAGGTGGCCTGGCAGTGTTGCCGGGGCACCGACGAATTCTTGTAGGGGTGCGTTTCGAGGCGTGCGGGGGAGTTTGGGTGCAGGCGTGCTTTTGGGGTTGGTGTTAATGTTGGTTGGATGCCAGACGCCAAGCCCGACGTTTGTTCCTCCGGACGAAGCGGGGCCGGATCGCACGGTTGTGCTGCGTGAGGGTGACGTGGTGAGAATCACCTTTCCTGCAAGCCCGACTTTGAACACAGTCCAGCAAATCAGGCGCGACGGTAACATAAACCTGTCGCTCGTGGGCGACATCAAGGCAAGCGGCTTGTCACCTGCTGAGCTTGAAAAGGCGATTATCCAGGCGTACGGGGACCAGTTGGTGTCGAAAGAGGTGACGGTGTCGCTGGATTCGGCGGCTTTCGCAATTTTTGTCACCGGCGCCGTGTTGCGACCCGGGAAAGTGATGTCGGACCGGCCGATAACGATTCTCGAGGCGATTGCAGAAGCGGGCGGATTCGACCAGTCGAGGGCGAATGTGAAAGCGGTTCGGGTAATGCGCCGGGAGGGCGATCGGTCAAAGACGTATGTGATCAATTTGAAACCGGCATTCAGCGGGCAAAGCACGACGCAGTTTTTCATGAGACCGTTTGACATTATCCACGTGCCGGAGAAGTTCTCGTTCTTCTAAGAAACTGAAGTGGGGGAGAAGAAATGCTGTCGGGTTGATGCGGCCGAGACGGCCGCGGTCCCGGGGTCATTGCTTTTTCCAGTGCGCTGCGGGAGCGCGGCGATCTGATCTCGGCGCCTGCGCATTTTGTGCGTGTTTGGCAGGGGAGAGTGGAGTAGAATGTGGTTGTTCATGTGGGGATTGTGCAGATGACAGTAGCCGGTTCGAAAAACACGGTGTTGGTTGTTGACGACGACGAGGAGATTCGGTCGCAGCTCAAATGGGCGCTTTCTGATGAGTATGATCCGATTCTCGCCCAGGACCGCGTTTCTGCGGTAGAGGTGTTTTCTGTGAGGAAACCGATGGTTGTGCTGCTCGACCTTGGGCTTCCGCCGAATCCGGTATCGCCGGAAGAGGGGTTGAAGGCGATCGGCGACTTGTTGGCGATCGACAAGCTTGCGAAGATCATTGTGGTGACCGGGCAGACTGAGAAGCAGAATGCTTTGAGGGCGATTGGGGCGGGTGCTTCGGATTTCCTATGCAAGCCGATTGACGTTGAGGAGATGAAAATCATCCTGCGCCGGGCGTTTTACGTTGCGCAGCTCGAACGTGAATACCGGGCGATGCAGCAGCGGCTGGACAACGGCGGGTTCGAGGGAATGCTTGGGAACAGCCGTGGGATGCAGGAGGTTTTTGCCGCCATCCGCAAGGTTGCGACGACAGATGCGCCTGTGCTGATACTGGGGGAGAGCGGGACGGGGAAGGAGATGGCTGCGCTCGCCATTCACAGGCGGAGCGCGCGCAAGGACGGTCCGTTTGTGCCGATCAATTGCAGCGCGATTCCGGAGACCCTTTTGGAGAGCGAGTTGTTCGGCCACGAGAAGGGCGCATTTACGGGCGCGCACACTCAGCGGAAGGGGCGCATTGAATCTGCGGTTGGTGGGACGCTTTTTCTGGATGAAATAGGCGATTTGCCGCTTGCGATTCAGGTGAAACTGCTGCGTTTCTTGCAGGAGCGCACCATTGAACGCGTTGGGGGAAGGGCGCGGATTGAGATCGACACGCGTGTTGTGGCTGCCACCAACACGGACCTGCAAAAAGCAGTCGCAGAAGGCAGATTCAGGGAAGATTTGTATTACCGCCTGGCGGTTGTGGTGATACGCATTCCGCCGTTGCGGGATCGGGTGGGTGACATTCCGCTGCTTGCGCGGGTGTTTTTGAAGCGGTTTGCCACGGAATCGGGACACAATCAGATTGATTTTAGTCCGAGCGCT
>JARYMD010000497.1 GCA_029907285.1 Verrucomicrobiota bacterium
GGTCGTGCCCGGCCCGATTTTTTGGCCGGCACGGCCATCGAAAGCCGAAAAAGCAATCGGAGTATGAAATATACGGGTTAGGGGATATTCTCGCCCGAAGACTGTCGGTCGCCCAAACCATGAAACAAGCACCGCCTTTGAAGATCGCTCTGCCATTCGTGCTCTTTTGCGCCATTGCCCTGACGACGTGGTTTTTCAGCCGCCGCCCAACCGCGTTGTTGGCCGCTGCCCTTGGCCTGATCATGGGAGCACTCTGGATGTACGGAGCCATGCAAGCCCGCAGGGAAACCGAACGGTTGAGCAAGTACGCCGAACCGCGTCGCCCCGCGGCGAACCACGGCCTCGTCATCAGCAGAGCAAAGCGCAGCCTTTTTTCTCCTCCAGGGTACTTGCTGGGAACCAGGGACGCATTTTACTGGGTGACAAGCCGCCGAACCTGCAACCCTGGCGACCAGTTGGCGTTAAATGACACTGACACGTTGACATTGATCGCCGAATACGAAGGACTCGAGTTCGATTGCGTCGCTCGCATGTTCGGCGGACTCCGGCTTACACTGCGTCCTGTCGGTGCGCCGCAGTCTCACCTTTTGCTTCTGGACCCCGAAGCACTCGCAAATCTTCTTTCAGTGTTATCCGATCGCGCTGAACAAACAGCCCGGCCTCACCCTGGCGCGGCTCCATCGACCCCGGAAATCTCACCGGAATAACAGCCCGGGTGTCGCGTGCCCGCCGCCCTGTGCGAGTTCCTCGCCGGGCATTCGCACCAAAGCCCGGTCAGTAACTGATTGCGGCACTGCTCTTGAGAAGCAGCTCGTTGTATTGCGCCGCAGCAATCGGCGCGGCCCCTTCAACAAAATCTTTCTTTTCGTCGTATCCGCGGCTCTTGAAACAGGGCGTGCACAGGTAAAGCTTCCCGCCCAGCTCGAGAAAGTTCTTCAGCAGCTCGCTCAATGGCGGTTTCCCGGGAACTACAACATGCTCAGCAACGCCTTTTTGGGCCAGCAATACCGCGCCGGCCATTAAAACGACACTGGCGTCCATGTCACAGGCCAGTGCGCCTACAGCGTGCATGAACGGCAACAGAGCAATTTCTGCCTGGTCGGGACCTTTGGTAAGCACATACACGATGTGTGGCTTCACAGGATTTTCGGATGCGTCATTCATTCTACAATGGCTGTTTGGTTCTCGGCTTATTAGACACGCGAATCTTTAATGACCGACAGCTTTCGCCGGCGCCCAAGATTGTCCGCGACGGCACGTCTTGCGACTCGATCATATGAACAAAGTGCTCTTGGATTGTGTGGCTTCATTTAAAAAAGTAGCCACTCCGCCCAGCTCGACTCCGTCCAGCAATTCCGACTGTTTTAGACCCATGACGTCCATCGACATGGTGCACGCAATGAGCCTTGCGCCGTTTTCTCTGGCGGTCTCGACCATCTGTGGAAGACTGTGCACGTTCTTCTTCTTCATGACATGCTTCATCATGGCGGTTCCCAAACCGGCAAAATTCATCTTCGAAAGCCGCATTTTCCTGGCGCCTCTCGGCATCATCCAGCCGAACATTTTCGCCAGTAAATCCTTGCTGACGGCACTTGGCTCCGGCTTGCGCAGAACGTTCAGCCCCCAAAACGCAAAAAACATCGTGACTTTCATGTCCATGGCAAGAGCGCCATTGGCGATCACAAACGCGGCCAGCGCCTTGTCCAGGTCACCTGAAAACAGAATAATGGTGACCTTGTCAGCGGGCGGCTGGGTTGCGAGGGAGCCGCCTTGTGAAGATGTGATTTCTTGGTTCATGTTCTCTTTCTTGGTTTGTTATGCTCGGTGTCTCAATGTGCAAGTAGCGTTCCGACCATGGTTGCACATGCGATCAATAACGCCATGTGTCAAGACGCGGCCGGCTCGGGTTCGAGGTTGGCGGTTCGCGCCTGTGTTTCTCGCGCTTGCTGTTGCACCTGCAGCAGATACAAGGCAACCGGCCGATACGCCAGATGCGCCCATTTGCTGAACGGCACTTCCACTACCAGCATCGGCACCAAAACCGCCATGTGAATCACGTACGTAACATAGGTCGCATAAGCCAGTCCGTTGATCCGAAACAGATGAACCAGTATTCCCGACACCGTCGTCAACAAAAGCAGCAGCAGAAAAATCCAGTCGCTCGGGTGTGACTGCTTGTGTGACTCATGCCTCTTTTGCCAGCGCCCGACGAGCGCGCTGCCAACCCCGTACAGCAGAGCGCCGGTGGCAAGGTAGCCCACCCACCGCTGTGGATGCCAAATCGGATGAACCGCGTCGGTTTGAAACCAGCGAAGAAAGACGACAATAAGCACGAACATTGTGACGTACCCGGCAAAAATGCAGAAGTGCTTGAACCATTTCGTGGCAGTTACCCTTTCCCCTTCCCCCTTGCATCCAAGCCACTGCCTCTGACTAAAGAAGTGCGTGAACAAGGTGGTGAGGCCGCGGATGTACGCTCCCAATGGCACCTTCAGTCCAGGCTCCCGCTGCATTATCCAACGATGCATCCGCCACACATTCGACAGCAGCAGAACAGCCAAAAGGCCGCCCATCCCCCAATCAAGCAGCTCAATCACGCGCGCGGGCGCAAACGTGTTCAGTTTAACGCCGCCTTCGGCCGTTAATTCTGTCGTCATCGGCCCCGCAAAGAACACAAACAACGCCACAACAATTGCCGCCAGCCCCAAAATCGCTCCCAGTT
>JARYMD010000498.1 GCA_029907285.1 Verrucomicrobiota bacterium
AGCAGCGGCGCCAGGAGCGCGGCCGTCCCCGGCCGCATTCAACCGGACGCCCGATCATACGCCACTTTCGATCACACGAATCCGTCGCCCGAACCTTCACCGGCTGGGTGCGGGCAAGAATGCCCGCGCTCCCGCAACGCGTTGGAAAAAGCAACGGCGCCGGGAGCGCGGCCGTCCCCTGCCTCCTGTCTCCCGACTCCTCCTTCGGGGTACGACTGGTTACTCTTGGCCTTGGTTTTCCTCCTCCTTCCACCCGTTTTTCATGAGCACATCGGAGATTTTCACGGGCTGGCCGCCCGATCGTTTGCTTTCATCAGCTGCTTCCATGAAAGCGAAAAGTTCGATTGTCTCCTCTGCTGGAACCGGCGGCTGGCCGGTTTGGAAGAAGTTGATTGTCTCGCGGACAAGCGGCGCGTAATCGCCGCCGGGTTTCTGGTCCATCACAGCTTTGGTTCCAAACAGGGTTACGCGATACGGCGCTGCGGCGTTCCGGATGCCGATCACTGTTCCGACCCGGCCGTCGCGCCAAACGCCCGTCACCACATCTGTGTCGGCGGTCGATGTGCGCACGACCCGTTGGCAGCCGGTGCCGAGCACAGCGTACAAGGCTTCGACCGCGTGAATGCCGTACCAAAACAGGTCTGGATGGTGCGGTTCAAGGTGGCACGGGCCTGTTGAAACTGCACCTTTGATTTGGCCGAGGTCGGCTTGCTTGAGTTCTATGAGCCCCGGGTAATAGCGGAGGGACGATGAACTGAAGCATGGGACACGATGCTGTTTTGCGAGACGGAAAATTTCGATTGCGTCGCGAAGTGACCCTGCGATTGGCTTGTCAATGAACACAGGTTTGCCTGCAGCAAAAACGGGTTTCACTTGCTCGAGGTGCGGACGTCCATCCACGCTTTCGAGCATTATGGCATCGACCTCCTGGCACAGGGCGGGAATTGAATCCACAATCCGAACCCCGTACCGGTCCCGCAGTTCGGCTGTGTAACCTTTGACGCGCGACCAGCTCGATTCAATGTCTGGGCTTCCGCCGGGGTAAGCAGCTACAACCCGCGCGCCCGGGACGTGCCCGGGCGCGTTCGTGTCGTGAAGCAGTCTGGCAAACGCAACCACGTGCGACGTATCCAAACCGATCATTCCAACGCGTATCTCGCCCGCCAAAAGGCGTGGCATGCAGACGCTGGCGGCGAGCATCACAAAGGCCGACCTGAAAGAGAAAATTTTCATTGCGCACAGAGGCTAACAAATGCGGATCAGCACCGCAACATGGTCTCGGCAAGACCGGGATTCCGCATCAGCACCCATATTTCGCAGCCCGGCGCAGCCGGAACCAAAGTTGCCCGACGGGCACTGATCCGGCGTCTGCGCCCCTTGATGAGCACTACGCTGTTGACCACTGCGCTGCTGAGCGCTGTACGTTGAAAGCTCCCGTCATTTGGCCGACTTGGTCGTCTGTTGAGCAGAGACAAGACCCGCAGGACTGGCATATTTGTAGTGCGACGGACAACAAACCGAGCAAGCTCCGTAGGAGCGGCATCGCACTCAACGCGCATGCACAAACCGGCTGGTTGCGTTGGCGGGAAGGGGGTGGATTTGATGTCGCCCCTATGGCCGTCGGCGCATCTTCTGCGGCACTTGCCCAAGTTGCGAAACACATTGTCAGCGCGCACTCGCGCATGCTCAAAAACCCATTCGAAAAAGTCACGCGCTCGATCACAATTCCGCCAGCAGGGTCGCTCATGATTCAGCAGTTTATCATCCGGGCGAGTGCTTCGTAGAGTTGGAGTGGATCATCGAAGTGTTGCACATCGCCCGAGCAGGGCACGAGCGCATAGCCAGCGCCATACGCGGGGCCGTTGACTACACAAGCAGATGAGTGGCAAGCGGCGACCTGGTCGCGCCCGCGCGAAACTGCATCGTCGCGTGTGCCGTCCACTTCGAACTTCCACCCCACTATTGTTGCATTTGGGAACCAATCTCGCATTTTGGCGATGATCTTTGGGGTGGGCTTGAGTTCGATCCACAGAGAGGAAATCTGAGAAGGGATTTTGCCTGCGACAACGGGCTCGAGATCGCCTCGGGCTGACCTCATCCAAATTGCCGATGGCGCGAAATCGCTCACAGCGGCAACATGAAAAACGGCTTTGACCAGCGGCTCAGCGATGTTTGCAAGAGTGTTGCCGAGATCGTTGGTGGTCGAAAAACGTGTGATATGCTGAACCCCGGCTGGCACGGGGCACGTTGCCGTTTCCCCCAGCAACAGATGGACATCATGCCCGTGCCGGGCGAGGTGCTGGGCAAGACCGCACCCGAGTTTGCCCGTGGAGAAATTGGTCAGACGCCGAACCCTGTCGATGGGCTCGAATGTCGGTCCGGCAGTGACGATGCATTTCATAATGTCATCATGGAGGAATCGGCCGGGCAGAGCAAGTTTGCCCGCGAGCAATTGAGGGCAACTGAGCTGCGACAACGGCGAGATTAATGTCAATCGCTGTGCCACGCTGCACGACAGCGTTTTTGGCTTTACCAGGGGAACAATGGAGAGCCACACTGCAGCCTCCTAAGAGACATGAAAATGAAACAAGATTCATTGGTTCGATGGTTGGGCGTTGTGCTGGCTTGTTCGGTTTTGGGGTTCCACTCGGCTGCATCTGCCGCACAGGAGACCAAAGCCGGCGAATTCTCGAAGCCTGTTATTGATATTG
>JARYMD010000499.1 GCA_029907285.1 Verrucomicrobiota bacterium
CATTCAGCGCACAGTCGCCGCCGCAGACCGGACAGCGTTTGGCCTGGATGCTTGCTCCGGTTCAAACCGAAGCGGGCATTTCTTCCTCGACCCGGCGGGCGTAACGCTCGAAGGTTGCAAAGGAAGGCATCACCACATAGGCGCGGGTGTCGTCGTCGGGGCCGCAGGTGCGCACCACCCGGCCAATCGCTTGTCGAAACGCCAGTTCGGTCAGCGCATTGGGCAGGTAGACCAGCACCCGCAGGCGGGGAATGTCCACGCCCTCCGAGATCATCGCCACGGACACCAGCCAGCGTTTGGCGGTGTTCTTGAACGTTTTGATCTTGACCGACATTCCGCACCCCCCTACTCGGAGTTCGCATATAGAGCGACGAAACGTGCGCCGAGCAAGGCCAACAAGGTCTCATGAGCGTCCTTAAGGTTCAGAACGGTCTCGCGGATCTCCTCGATCACGAGGAGATGAATCCCGGTAAAAAATTGAAAGACCCAGCGGGCGGTGGGATGATCGGTGGGGTGACCTTTTTGATCGGGAACGGTTTGGTGATGCGCTTTTAAGGATTCACGAATGCGGTATTCCAAGGCGCTGTAGACCAAGAGGGACAAGGTCATGATCATGGCGAGGGCCATGATCCGCTGGGCGGACTTGAGAAACACGGTCGAGGCCATGAACAACGGATCCTTGAGGAAACGAAACCCCCGCTCCACTTTTTGTTGCTTTTTCAGGTACGCTTCCATTAACTCTTCATCGGATAACGCCGCCTCATCTAATTCATTACTGGCCACAATAAAACAACTTTTTCGGTCGATTTTTTGTTGCCGGCGCGGATCATCGATCAACGAACCGATCTGGCCAACAATCTGATAGGTGATTTTACTCGGGGGTTGGTTAGCCGTCGGCCGACCGCGTTTCTCATAGGTCGCGACGGCCATTACTTTTTCGTCGAAGAGGGCGGTATAAGACAGGGTCGCTTTAAATTGATCGAGCGCGGCTTGCGCATCCGCAGTACAAAAAAAGGATTGCTTGCTTAAGAAGTGAAAAGCTTTGACTTCTTGTTGGCCTTGTTTCACGTATTCGTGCCGGACACTTTTCTGGGCACGCTGGCGCGACGAAGCCGTGCAAATCACGATCCAGCGCTGACGGATACCCGCATGCTCGACGCCGAGACTGCGCGAACGGATGGGTGAGTCCGTGGTGGCAAGCTCGGCCGCCACGGCGTCGCTGATGTGCCGGGCCAGCGTCAGGGTCTCCGGGACCCGAGTAATCCACCGGGTCTCCCCGAGACGCAGCAAGGTCTCTTGGACAAAGCCAGCACTATCAAAGACATAATATTGGACTTTAAAGTCTCGATTCAGTTGCCCCAGATGGACCGCGAGCGTCTCCCGAAAACCGGTTTTGTCTTCGCTATTCCCACTGAGGGGCTTCATTAATAACGGAATACCGGCTTGGTTTTCACAAATAAACTGAATCACCCACTGATTCAGATCGGGACGATGATCGCGGCTGTAGCCTTGGGTGATTCGAATCACGCCGTCTTGGACCGGTTGATCGCTGTTGTACTGTCCATCCACATGCAAACTCGTCGAATCCAAATGACCAAAACGACACTGAAGTTGCAGCTTTTCCACGGACGCTGCCGCAGTCAGTGTATATAAATCTTCTACACCATAGCTGTAGATACGGTCCAAAGCGTTACCTAACGTATCATCATTCAAGTGCCGAGCTTCAATCCCCGTTCCGAGTAAACGAGCGACCGGTTTTTTCTCGAAAAAATGCGGTGTTAAATACAAAGCCCGATGACTAAAGCCCAGACCGTTCAAAATCATGGCCTTGACCGCTTGTCCGACGGAAACCATACGCTGTGCGTGATCTTGCACGATGACCGTATCGATGAGTTCGACGATACCCAGTTCATCCACCATCGCCGCAACCAGACCCAGGTGGTCCAGATTGTAGCTCTGATAGGTGATCGGTCCGCGCATCGTGCCCGTCTCAACATGGACAGCCATTGTTTTCTCCTTGATTATGTTCATATTTATCATTATTCTAACATAATTCCACTTTTCGCCGTTAGGGGGTGCGGAATGTCGGTTTAGATTTAGAGTAAAGCCCTTGACACCGTTAGAACTTGAACGAATCAGCCGCCCGACGAATTTGCAGCAGTTTGAGACGAAGACAACAGAGTTCCTACACTTCCATTGCTTCACACATGGTCAAATTGGGCGATTGGGGAGGATACCCAACCCTGCGTTCTACTGCACCGCAGGCAGAGGTTATCGTGGTTCTTTATTCAATCCGCCAGACGCTCACTACAAGTTGCACGCTTATCAGGGCCCCAGGCACAAATAAATCAGTCGCGAAATTTCGGCTTGCGCTTTTCCTGAAACGCCCGTACCCCTTCCTGGGATTCTTCGGTGCCGTAAAACAGGCTGACCGCCTTCAGCCCCAGGGAGGAAATGCCGGCGATATGGGCGGTGTCGGCGTTGAAGGAACGCTTGGCCAACTCCAGCGCGGTCGGACTCTTCTCCAGGATTTCCGCGCACCAGCGCTCCACCTCGGCGTCCAGTTCAGCGTCGGGCACCGCCTGGTTCGCCAGCCCCATTTGCACCGCTTCCGCCGCCGTGTACTGGCGGCACAGATACCAGACTTCCCGCGCCCGCTTCTCGCCGATCACCCGCGCCATGTAGGCGGTGCCGAACCCAGGATC
>JARYMD010000049.1 GCA_029907285.1 Verrucomicrobiota bacterium
CCGAGCGCTGGCGGCCCGGCTGAAAAGTCTCAGGGTGGCCGACTGGCTCAAACTGAGTGTCAGCAACCGACGGCTGGTGTTGAGCCTCGACCAGGCCGCCCTGGAAGCGGCCGGGCAGTTGGACGGCTGCTATGTGGTGGAGACCGACTTGAACAGGGCCCAGGCCGACGCGCAGACTATCCATGACCGCTACAAAGACCTGGCGCTGGTGGAGCGGGATTTCCGCACCTTGAAGACCGGGCACCTGGAATGGCGCCCCTGGTTTGTGTGCACCGAGGAAAACACACAAGCTCACGCTTTGACCGCGATGCTGGCCTTGAAAGTGCGCCGTCATTTGGAGCAAGCGTGGGGATCGCTGGAAGTCACCGTGGAAGAAGGCTTGTGCCAACTCGACCAGCTCTGCGTGATTGAATTGGTTCACGTGGCCAGCGGCAAGGTGGTGATGCGCGAGGTGCCCGAACCCGGCGGCCTTCAGAGGCAACTGCTGGAAGCGCTGAAGTTGAAAATGCCCAGAACGGTGCCGGAGGCCCGCGTCACTGTAGGCACGCGCAAGAAAATCGCCCCGGCCCGCAAGAGCCGCGTAAAATAAGGGCCAAACGACGATTTGGAGGGGAAATTTTAATGGAAGTTCCGCTTCAATACAAGAATATAGCCTTGCGAAGACACACCTACTTCACACAGCATTCGGGCTGCGAAATATGCGGGCCAAGCAGAGGCCCTGTCGGCCAACCGAGAGGAACTTTCAACGTCCAACGTTCAACTCACAACGTTCAACACCGCAGCGCTCATCAACGGGCCCGAGCGCTTGGTCAGTGCCCATCAGCGAACTTTGTTTCCGGCCCCGCCGGGCTGCGAAATATTCGGGCTAGACCATTTCAACCCGGCTGCTTTGCCTTGGTCGATTGCCCGCCAGTACGCATCCTTCACCGATTCATACAAGCCCGGCAAACCGCGCGCGTCTCGATCACGATCCACCTCGATCCATTCGATTGGCGCAGGCGGTTTGGGTGCGGCAAGGAATTTCGGTCCCCATTCACGGATCACCCGCGTGACGGGCCGGTCGGTGCCGTCCGGGTTGATGATGCCGTAGTCGCTGTCTTCGCTGAGACGATAGCCGCCCGGGTACCACCAGAAAAAGATGCCATCGGCACCGGACTCGATGAGCAGCCTGTAAAAATCTGTGTAGTAACTGGCGGCGAACCGGAGTTTTGCCGGGCTGGGGCTTTTCGTCTGCTTGTCCAGGCAATCAAACCCCATCTCGGCCCACACCAGTGGCTTGGCCGGATCGCACAACCTTGCGTAGGCAGCCGTGAAGTGGCCGGGCCGGACCTGTGCCCAATCCCCAATCCGGCCGTATGCTTCCGGTTCCCAAATATCCACAGCATCACGCAACCCGTAGAAATCGTATGGCAGAAGGTGCGGTTGGTTGAACGTTGGATCGCCGGCGAACTGCATCCGAAAGCTGACCGGGTGATGCGGGTCAACGGACTTCACCAGACGGCGCGCTTCTCCATGTTTCGCCGCGAGCAGTTCGTCCAAGAACCGGCGATAGTCCGCCGCCATGGCCCGCCATGGCCCGTCCTGGGTGAGCAGCCGCATTGGCGGTACGTCAAGCAAGCTGCTGGCTGAGCGGCGTACATAGGCGAATGTCTCGTCTCCCCAAGCACTGGCTGCCGCCTCGGCCGAACCATAGCGCCGGCGCACCCAATCGTTCCACGCTTGCGTGTAGTGTTTCCGCTGATAAGCCTCGTCGTAATGACTCGGCTCCCACGCGAGGTCGTAGGCGAACACAGTGTCATTCTCAGCCAAGCGACAGCCCTCGATGATCTCCCTCATTTCGGTCCACCGGAAGTCCATTGGGGTGCCCGGTCGCAAGGAGAGATTAACCTTGAGTCCCAAGGCCTCACAACGGCCGAGGAAATCAAGCAGATGCCCGCGCCGCAGCGAACGATGATAGATGAACGCGCTGACTGCGTTGAGCCCCATCCGCTTGATGCGTTCCAGGTCACGTTGGATTACCATTGGGTCATACGCACCGCGATCCAGCCAATGCTCGAAAGTGTCGCCCGCAACGCCAATCCCCGAAGACGGCATGTAGTTCACGCCATGGGCCTTCCATGGCTGCTCGCCAAGCCAAAAACCGCCATCTCGAGCTTCGATGAAACGAAGCTCTTTCTTGGGCTGAAACAGCAGAATGTCGTGCTCGAGCCGGTCGCTGCACTCGGGATTGAGCTTGAGCAACGCGCGAGCCTTAAGAGTCACCTGCTCCGGGTGTGAGATTCGGACCTTCCACTCCTTGGTCATTGCTGCCCCAGCTGCCAAAGTGAACTGCCACGTCCGCGGAATCCCCGCGTCTCCCCTGTGGGCAGTTGAGCTTTCGACCTGCAGTTCAAGCGCAAGGGCTTCTGCTGGTTCTTTGCCGAAGTTAACGACCGTGGCGCCCAGGCGATGCTCGGGGGCATCAAGTGAGACGTGATTCGTCGTAGCAAAGCATGCAAAACGGTCAGCTCCGCCCTCGACCAGAAACACTCCGCGTTTCATGCGGCCCAAGACCCGGGAAACCATGGACCGGGCATGCACCGATTCGTACAGCCGAGACTCGGCCGGAGTCAGCAACGCCCAAACGCCGCCGGTGTACGGCGGCCGCCAATGGACCAACAGAGCTCCAATTGTGCCAAGGAATTCGTCCCCGGTTGCGCCGTGCGCTTCGATTACAGAAATCCAACGAAACGACCCGCCTTGGTCGAACCCAACCCCGCGAGGACGCGGATGCAGCGCGCGCAGTGACAGCCCATCGTCCGACAGACCTGCGAGGTTGGTGAATTGACTGACAAGTTCGTCTGGAACAATCATGGCGGGACCAGTCAACGGATAGCACATGTACAGGGGAGAGAAAGATTCCAGCCGCGGAAGGCGCAGTTTGTCGGGAAGCGCCGCGTTACCGAATGGATTGGGAGCCGTGCACAAATCGGTGACCCAGTATTCGTGCCGACCCGGCTCGAGCGCGTTGTGCGAAAAAGCCAGCCCTACTGTGAAACGAGCCGCTTGGCGCACGTTCAACCGGTCGCCAGGACCGCCGCGTCCGCCCCGCGGTTCCCAAGCTTTGAACGCTTCGGGCGGCAATACGTAACGCTGCCAGTTCGTGCTCAGATTCACCGACGCGATCCAGCGCGAGCCGTCCGACTCGATCCATTCGACGGCCAACTGGCGCGTGCGTGGTCCGCCGCGGGCGCGGAAACAGGTCAGACTGTGCCTGTCTGGAAAAGGTACACGCACATCCAGCGGCTCAACCACGTCCCAGCCGGTCAGGTTAGCCACTGTGACACGAAGGCAGCGTGTTCCGGCCTCGGTGATGATCTCGCGGTTCGAGCTGGACTGCGGTTCATTCGTGTGCCGCCCCCACCGGGCTGGGTCATCTTGGGTCAGGTCGAGCAGCGCGTTTTCAGAGCGCTGCTCGAGCAGCGTCGATTCGAAGTCTTGGCGGGAAAGCCATTGACCGCCGATTCGGAAACGCGGCTCGTCCCAGCCTGGCAATCCAAGCGCCAGCAAATCCCCGCCCTGGCGTAGGTACGCCTCGATAGCCGGCGCGGTCTCCATTGGAAGAATGCGGGCATTCGGCAGGGCAAGAAGATCGAAGCGATTGGTCCGCAAAATGGCCATGTTGGTGAGTGCAACGCTTTCGAGCTGTTCGACCGCGTACCCCGCCGCCCGAACCTGGTCGATGACAAACCTGACCAGTTTCGGATCCCCGCCAGGGACGTCGGCCTGCCAGATTGCTGCCCGGTAAGTGATGTCGGCGCCATAGAGTGAAATGGCAAACGTGAGGGGTAGCGCGGCAGCCAGACTGCCAAATGGAAAGTGCGTGGCATTCACTGAGGCATTGTACGCGAACCTGCGCAGACCTGACAACCTGCCGCAACCGAACATGCGCAATTTCCTGCAACGCGGGGCGGCCGGTCGGTCGCTTTGCATACGGCGTGACATTTGATGGGGAGTCGGGTCAATATCCCTTGTGGAAGCCGTTGTGCGAACTGGCGATACAAATCGGCCGGTGGAACCCGGCACAGTCCAATCCGCTGCATGGGACAAGACCGGGTTTGGCGCAGTATATTCTGAGCATGTCGCGGCGATATACTATCTTGCGCTGCGCATGCTCGGTGATCCCGAACAAGCGGAGGACGCCACGCACGACATTTTTCTGAGGGCATTTCGGAATTACGGGGAGTTCAGGGGTGAATCGGCTGTCCGCACGTGGCTTTATCGGATTGCAATCAACCATTGCCGCAATCTCCTGAAATCATGGCATTCGCGGACGATGGTGACCGAATCAGACCCTGGGTTCTGGGAACGGGCGGCAACTGTCCCAGACACCCCGTTCCGGATTCTGGAGATGAAAGAGCTCGGCCAGCAAATCCAGCGCGCGCTGGACATGTTGCCGGAGGAGTACAGATTACTCCTTTTGCTGGTGGCAAACGAGAAACTGAGTTACGAGGAAGTCGCAGACTTGACAGGCCAAACAATCGATGCGGTCCGCGGCAAGCTCCATCGAGCTCGCAAAGCGTTCGCAGCCGCATTCGCGAGCACACATTGAAAAGCCCATGGAAGAAAACTCACAATCGCCCAAAGCAACGCGCGGGACACGGCAGGAACAACACCTGCGTCAGGAAGAAACCACTGCGCAGAAGACAAGCGCGGTTGAGTTTCAAACGGCTGAGGAATTGATTCGCCACGACGCAAAAAGCACCCCGCCCCCGGAAGGTCTGGAAAAGCGCGTGAAGGAATCGGTCGAGCGCGAAGCTGTTTCAAAGCGCCGTTGGTGGCATCGGTTCCTTGGCTGTTGACGTTTGGCAGACCTGCTTGGCAGAATGCTATCCAAGCGGCTGCCATAGGGCTTGAACTGTTCGGTCCGATGAGCATCCATGCAGAAATCGAGCATTTGATCCGCGCCCGGTATCCGATCTTGTATCTGGTCACCGGCGAAGAAGACCGTGTTCTGGCCCTGGTGTCAGACATTGCGAGGCGATGGGACAAAGCAGTGTTCGAGTGGACATGCACTTCCGGGATTGTGCCGATTGGAACATCAGTTCAGTCGCAGAAACCCCGTCATGCGGCCACCAGGGACCCGTTGTCTGCGCTCGATCATGTTGTTGATCAAGTTGAGCCGGCGCTGTTTGTTTTCAAAGATTTCCACCCATTCCTGACAAGGACGAATCATGCTGTGATCCGGAGGCTCAAAGACATCGCGCCCCATCTCAAGAGCAGCCGGAAAACGGTCATCATAGTCTCGCCGGTATTGGAGATGCCCGCAGAAGTCGAAAAGGAAGTCACGGTTTTGCAGTTCCCGCTCCCGGCATTGGAAGAGATGATAGCGCTGTTGGACCGCGTCGTTGAAGAGGTCAGTCTCCTGCCCAATGTGGCGATCGATCTTGACACGCATGGCCGCGAACGAATTGCGCAGGCGGCCCTCGGACTGACGCTTGGCGAGGCCGAGAATGTTCTGGCCAAGATCACCGTCAAGCATGAGCGGCTCGCCGCAGACCTTGTTGAAGAGGTGTTTTCCGAGAAACAGCAGATAATCAGGAAAAGCGGTTTGCTCGAGTATTATGCCACAGCCGAGACATTCGATGCTGTGGGCGGGCTTGACGTATTGAAGGATTGGGTGCGGAAACGCGCAAGAGCGTTCACTCCGGAAGCGCGCGCATTTGGTCTGCCGGCTCCGAAGGGGATGCTTCTGTTAGGTGTGCAGGGATGTGGCAAGAGCTTGTGTGCCAAAGCGGTCTCAACACTGTGGCAGGTGCCGCTGCTGCGATTCGACATTGGCCGTGTTTTCGGCAGTTTGGTGGGCTCTTCCGAGGAGAACATCAGGCGCGCCATTGCAGTGGCGGAGTCTGTTGCGCCGGCGGTGCTTTGGGTGGACGAAATCGATAAAGCCTTTGCAGGATCAGCGGGCTCTGGCGTGGTTGACGGTGGCACCACCGCCCGTGTGTTCGGCACGTTCCTGACATGGTTGTCGGAGAAAACAGCGCCGGTGTTCGTCGTCGCAACAGCCAATGACATCTCCCAACTGCCACCCGAACTTCTCAGAAAAGGGCGTTTGGACGAAATATTCTTCGTGGACCTGCCAAACGAGAAAGAGCGGATCGAAATTTTCCGGATTCACATTCACAAGCGGCACCGTGACGACGCGCGATTCGATCTTCAAAGGTTGGCGGCAGCAAGCCAGGCGTTCAGCGGGGCTGAGATCGAAGAAGCCGTGATCAGCGCGTTGTACGATGCGTTTGACGAGGGGAGAGACCTGACCACCGAGGATGTGTTGGCCGTGCTCGAACAATCGGTGCCCCTGGCCCGCACAATGGCGGAACATATCCAAAGTCTGCGTCAATGGGCTGAAGGCCGCGCTCGAAATGCGAGCATGGAACGCGAATAACCACAGCGTGGTGCAGACCGCAACGCAATGGCCGGCGTTTGGCCAGCTTAGCGTTGGCACTGCTGTGCCTGAACCGAGCGTGATTGCGCTGGGAATGTGGGTCCTGTCATCCATTGTTCTGTGGCACAAGCTGCAAGGAAAATGAAAACGACCATGGCATCCGAAGGTGCAAAAGAACGATTCCCAACTCGAGGCCGGCGGGCTGGTCTTGGTTTGCGAATTGTGGGAATTGGCCTGTTGTGTCTGCTTGTTCACGCCGGTGAGAATCCGTCCCTGAACAACCGGGTTGGCAGGACGATTTACGTCTCGAAGCTTGGCGATGACTCCGACGGCTCCTCCTGGGTTCATGCTTTCAGGACAATCCAACGCGCTCTTGATGCTGTGCCTGACGAGCGCGGCGGGCACCACATTGTTGTTCGGCCGGACACTTACATGGAAGCGAACCTTTACCCTGCACACAAGGGAGCCGCAGGCGCCTTCAACGTGCTTGAAAGCGATCACGATGGGCGGTTTGGATCAGGCACCAGTGGTTTGGCGGTGATTGATTCCGGTGATCCAACGCGTGGTTTCAAGAGCTACGACTGGTGGGGGCCATTACGTGCTTACAAGAAGGGATGGTCAACGGCGCACAAAGAAGAAACGTTTTCCGCTGTTGTCTGGGACCGATGGATTATCAGGCACATGTACGTCACCGGCGGGGACGGAGGGCTGTTCTTCGATCTTGTTGACAAGCCGGAACCGTTCACGGTCCTCGTTGAAGATTGCGTGAGCATCGGACGCGCCTTCGGCGGTGGCGTGGCGAACTTCCTATCGCGCCCCACTGAACCCTGCGTGTTTCGACGCTGCAAGCTGTGGTGCTTGGACTGGTGGGGAGACGCTGCAGGCGCTTACGTTCGTGCCGAGCACGCTGCGATGCCATCACACTCTGATGTGGTTTTTAATGATTGCACTTTGGCCGGGCCGGACAATGCCCTGCAGGCAGGCAACCCGGGATACGCGGGATTTACACGGGTCAAACTGAAGAATTGCCAACTGGTTTCATTCAATTTCTCACAGCCCAACGGGAAACCCGGGACCGGCGTAATTCACAGCACGATTGACGGTAAACTGCTGCAAGTCGATCTCGAAGATTGCACTCTAATGGGTTACAAAGTGTTTGGCGCTGGAACCAACGACGTTGTTTACACCGCCAAAGGCGACGTCAAAGCTTATGTCCAGTTCCAACAGGATGTGCCCAAAGGCATCCACAGGCTCGGGCATTGGCCTGTCGAGGCCTTCCAGACGATCATGCCGTCGTCCGCTCCGATCCGAGCCGGTCTGCTGACGCCACATCAAGGTGACCTCGGAGATACGTGCGAAGCAGCACCAATCGTTTGGGAGGATCGTTTGATCCTTATGAAATGCGTTCGCCCGGCAAGCGGAGGAGCAAAAAGTGACTATTACATCACACTGGAAGATGCTGACTCAGGACGCGTCCTCGCCAAGTTCGGCGAAGGATACGGCCTTGCTTCGGCCCTTGTGCATGACGGTACATTGCATGTGTTCGCGTCCAGATACGAGTCGGGCACATGGAATGACGTCACGCTTTTCAAGTCAACTAACCTCCGTGACTGGCAGCAAAAGCAGGTCGTTACCCAGGAGAACGAGCACCTGTTCAACAGTTCGGTCTGCTCAGATGGAAGCGGCCGATTTGTGATGGCTTATGAGACCGACGACCCGAAATTCACGCCTTTCACGGTGAAATTCGCAGTCTCAAGCAACCTTGTGGATTGGGTCAAACTCCCGGATGCAATCTTTGGCCCGGACCGCTATGCGGCCTGCCCTTGCATCCGGTCTCATGGCGGCTGGTATTACCTGCTCTATCTGGAGCACCGCACTCCGAGGTGGTACTTCGAAACGTACATCGCCAGATCAAGAGACCTCAAAACATGGGAGTTGTCCGCGGCTAATCCGGTCCTTGCCCCTGGCATTGCTGATGGAATCAACGCTTCCGATCCGGACATCATCGAGTTTCAAGGGCGCACGCTCGTGTATTATAGCGTCGGAGATCAACAAACCTGGTCCAAACTCAAACGCGCCGTTTATCCCGGCCCGCTTTCAGACTTCTTCAGAGCTTGTTTTCCTTGATGACTTTTGGCGCGGACATCCCGCCAAAGTGAAGCTCTGGATGCGTTTGGCCGTTGACGCGGTGAGATTTCCAGGCCAAGCAATGAGAGTAGCGACGGCCCGTTTGGCACTATGGCAGCTCACACCTGCTCGGTCTGCGGCGCAACCTCGCAATCCGCTTCGGAGGTGCAACTGCTCAACCTTTGACGGCTTTTTCTTCCTTCTTCCAGGTCCGTTTCGGCGGTTTGACGATCAAGCCTTTCTTGATCGCGCTGGCGGCGACCCGGACGTAGCGCACCTGCCCATCGACCACGGCTTTGACGCGCTGGAGGTTGGGCAGAAACTTGCGTTTGGTGATGGCGGTAACGTGCGTGCCAATGCCGCCCTGCCTTTTCGGCTTGCCGCTTCGCCAAACCACGTTGCCCTTTATTGAGCCTTTGCCTGTCAGTTCACATCGCCTGGACATAGTAAAATCGAATTTCGTCTTGAAAGAACGCTCATTATAGACACAGACGCATCCAATATGCAAGGGCAATTCTGCCGACGAATGCTGCAACACTGCAACGGTGGGCCCCCCATTGAGAATTGTGGTTACATCTGACTGCAAACTCGGCATGAGAGCAACACGACGACCCCCGCGTCGCAAAGCAGAGCCAGCCCCGCAAAGTCTTCAGGCGAACGTGGGAACAAATCAAACGGATGCCACTGCAAAAAGAAAGGCCATTCGCTGAGGAAATCATTCGTACAGCCGCTACGGTGAGATTCCCGGGCCGGAGAGGTGAGATGCGCTGCGGTCCAAAAAAATCGGCAGATACGGCTTGCACTTGGGCGCCGGCTTGCTATGCTGTTTGTTCTTTTAGCGAGACAAATCGAAAGACTATGCGAAGACCCAGAGCTGCGAAAACTCGGAAGTCGGTGGCCAAACGATTCAAGATTACAGCCACCGGCAAGGTGCTGCGTTCGCATGCGGGCCGGCGTCACCTGCTTGCAGGGAAAAACCCGAAACGCCGTCGGCGTCTGCGCGAGCAGGTGCTTGTGGACCCAACGGATGTGCATCGGGTTAAGGAGAGCCTTCCGTTTGGGCGTTGAGTTTTTGATTGCATTGAAGCTGAACAAGAACTTGTTGTGTAATTTGAGTTCTATCTAGGGAGATTTGAGCCATGCGTGTGACCAATGCTCCTGCGTCGCGGAAACGCCGCAAGCGAACGATCAAAGCCGCCAAGGGCTTTCGAATGCGGCGATCGAAACTTTATCGGTACGCGTCTGATGCCCTTGACCACGGCAGGCAATACGCTTACCGGGACAGGCGAACCCGCAAGCGTGATTTCCGGGCGCTGTGGCAGATTAGGATCAATGCCGCCGTGCGGGCGGCTGGTTTGACCTACAGCCGATTCATCGAAGGACTTAAAGCCGCCAAGGTTGAACTGGACCGCAAAATCCTTGCCGACCTTGCGGCCACTGACGAAAAAGCTTTTGGCGAAATAATCAAACTCGCCCAAAACGCTCTTCAGACCAAGTCGGCCAAGGCCTGATCACGACGAGCCGGGCCGGGCTCTCGGTGGGCGGTATGTGCTTTTTGAGTCTGAATCGGGCAGGCCGCGCGTGCGGCTAACCGCCAAATTAGTAACGGAAGCGACCGGGTTCGAGTCTTGGGCAACGCATCCTGAGACAGGCCGTGAGGAAACTGAGTTATGCCTGGATTGGTTGAAGAAATTGAACCGCTTAGAGCAGAAGCAATTGCGGCATTTCAGGCTGCGTCAGACATTGCAGCGCTCGAACGTGCCCGCACGACGTACCTCGGATCAAACGGCCGTCTCACCTTGCTGATGAAACAACTCGGCAGCCTGCCGAAGGAGGACAGACCCGCGGCCGGCAAGTTGATAAACACGGTCAAAGCCGAGCTTGAAGAGGCCCTTGCAAGGCGCAAGGAAGAACTGAGTGTCGAGGCTTCTGTTCCGAAGGTGCCGACTGATTTCACATTGCCGGGCCGGCGCCGGGCTTTGGGCCGGCTGCATCCGCTCACGCAGGTTACCGAGGACATTGTCCGCAGCTTCCGCAAACTTGGATTTGCCGTGGCCGACGGTCCGGAAGTTGAAGATGATTATCATTGTTTCGAGGCGTTGAACATCCCGCCGGATCACCCCGCGCGTGACACTCAGGACACGTTCTATCTCGCCGGGACAAACGGGCTGCTGCTCAGAACCCACACGTCCCCGGTGCAAATCAGGGTGATGAAACGGCAACAGCCGCCTGTGCGAATTATTGTCCCGGGCCGCGTTTACCGGCGTGACAACGCAGATGCCACCCACAACCCGACTTTTCACCAGGTGGAAGGCCTGTATGTGGACCGCGGAGTGACCGTCGGAGACCTGAAGGGGACCGTGGAATTCGTGTTCAAGGAGTTGATGGGGCCTGAGACCAGGATTCGGTTCCGTCCTCACTACTTCAGCTATACCGAACCCAGCTTTGAAATCGATTTCTCGAACCCGCTCACGCGCAAAATGGGCAAAGAATGGCTCGAAATCGCCGGATGCGGGATGGTTCATCCGCAGGTGTTTGAAAACGTCGGCTACGATCCGGAGGTCTGGACCGGTTGGGCATTCGGATTTGGGATCGAACGCATCGCGATGATCCGTTACGGCATCACTGATATCCGGTTGTTTTACGAAAACGATCTGCGGTTTCTGGCGCAGTTCTGAGGTTACATGAACGCCGACAGAATCCTTCTGGGACAGGCGACTGTACTCAGGTTCCCGTTCTCATTGATGGCTGATTGCCATTTGAGCTTCCCGGCATGGGATGCCGTGGCCACAACCAACGGCTTGTGCCGCGACAACATCCGCGCGCAGGCCAAGACCGGCACTCAACCAGGCGCCACGGAAACACAACCCACCGCTCGACAGCCTCTGCCGTATCGGTCTTACAACGCCGATGCCTGTCTTGTGCACCATGCTCGTCATCTTCAAGAAGCCGGTCTCAAACTGCACGATCCATGGTTTTTCGTCAGCGCACGCAATCTTGGCAATAACCTGCGAATTGTGGCGTGGACCAGGAGCCGTGGACTCTTTGAGTTGAATGGCGAGGAGGCAGTGTCAAGCGGCCGGGTTTACACCTGCTTGTGCAAGACCGAATCGGGTTTGGCAATCGACCGTCTGACTTTTTCCTCGGAGGGGCCTTTGGTTGGCGGGCAGGCGCCGCAGGGTTTGCTCTGGGCATGCAGCGGCCAGGAGTTGGTTTGGGACGGAAAGCCGAACCCCATCGAGAGAATCATCCCGTACACCTACGATTTGCGGCACGTTTGGCAGATTCCCGTCTCAGGAACACTGGGATCCGACGGGCTGGGCGGGGCTTCCAAAGAATTGGAGGAGATGATCGATCTGTTTGTTCGGCTTCGCGATCGCACGCCCGAGGAAACGGCGAAAGAACTGATCAAATTGGCGGCTGAACGCGCCTATGAACGCGCATCCGATTGCCTCCACAACGCCGTGGGAATCACACAAGACGGGCGTGAAGCCGTCTTTGTGCAGTGCGTGGGAACATTCGAAGATGTGGCGGGCAGGCTCATTCAGGCAGGCGCATGGCGCGCCATCGAGCTGGATCAAGGTGGATCGTGCGTGTGGATGATAAGCGACAAGGATTGCCCTGACGGGCGGGTGCTGGCAGTCAGCCATTATCACCGCCCTCGCGGCCTTGCCGCCCTTGTCTTCCGATTGAGGAGCATTGATGACTGCGCTGTCATGGGGCGCGGAGAACTCGTGCGACAGGGCGTGCTCGAGACCGTCGGCGATGAAACCCTCCCCAGCACAGACCCACGCGTCCAGGCAGCGCTCGACATACTTAGGCGGGAAGGACAGTCTGATTGGCGGCGGATTGCCGATGCCCAGCCGACACTAAAACGCCGCTATTTCGTTCAACATCGGGAACGATGGGCAGAAGTGAAGGCCGCCTTCGAGCAGCAGCACGGTGCGCCATTGGTTCCGCCGTTCGACCTTGATACGGAAGAGTGGCGCATTGACCGTCGCACATCGGAGCGGTACGGGTTGCCTTTCCTGTTCGGGCCGGACATGTACCAGAAGTTTTCGCAGATCGCCACCGCGGGAGTGCGGCATCTGTGCAATCCGCTCGCCTATGGTGCATGTGACCCGACGCGCCTTTACAGTGACGCGTTTGTGGCAGTGCACGCGTGCGCGCTTGCGAAGTTTTTGAAAACCGACATTTACCCGACCGTGCGACGCCGATTGGATCGGCCTGCCAAAGCGGTGGCAAGGTTTGTCGGAGCCGCCACAGTGCGGCTGGTTGAAGATTTGTTTGGCGGGATGAAGTTCGACGCGGTGATTCGGCTGCTGAAACGTCAGCCTGTGTTCGTATTGGCCGGGGAAACACGTCCGCACACTGCGCGTTGGATTGAACTGCAGGCGCGAATCCTTGCAAGCGCAGGCATAACAGTGGTCACGACCAAGGATTACCGGATCAGCACTGCGGTCAACATAGTGTCGCTTCTAACCCAGATTCTCGGCGCGAGCGGAGGTGGAATGTGGACTTCGAGCCATAGTTCGGTGGAAACAGGCGGGTTCAAAATCATGGGGCCAAACGGCGGCCAATTGTTGCCTGAAACTTACGAGGCGCTCGTCAGGTATTGCACCGAGTACGTTAACCTCGCGATGGGACGCGGGCTGACGATCAAAGCCCGCCGCGATCATCAGAACATTTTCCGAACCATTACACACGAGCTGAACGGGCGGCTGCTCGCGCACGTGCTGAAACCATCGTCCGCCGAAGTCGAATCCATAAACACGGCCTTGAGCCGCGGCTTTCCGGTCGTTGTCAACAGCGTCAACGGCGCAGGTTACAGGAACTTCGTCGCGTACCTGCGGGCAATCGGCGTGAGCGAGACGAACCTGCAGCGAATGAGATTCGTGCTGACCTCTGAGGAGGGGCCTGAGTCCGGGTTTGTAATCTCCAAAGGCAGAGACGGTTTGTTGACAGTGCTGCATGACGGGTCAGATATGACCCGCCTTTCGGCTCTGAAAACCGTGCCTTACCACCGGTTCACCGCGGACATGCCGGTCGGGACAAAAATCTGGGAGTTGGACAATGACGCAGACCGGTTCACCGTGGGGGAAATCGTCCCCGAGGATGCGGTGGCGAAATGCAAAGAGTTCGCCCTTGAAGTCGTCGATCTCGGCAACGGCCGTGCCATGGCAAGATACTCGCCAAACAAAGGTTTCCTGACACTCGACCGCATCGATTTCGAGCAGGAAATTAAAGCCGCTCTGGACAAAGGCGACACCACTGTGGTCCACCTCCACACGGTCGTTTCAGGCGAAACATGGAAAGAATTCGATCAGGATTTGCGCCGGCGGTATGGTGACAAGTACGACTTCGCTTACTGCCGCGTGGGGTTCAAAAACCTCAAGGAGACGCTGGACCGCATCGAAAAGTGGTTCTTCAATTCGCGGCACCGCACGCTGACATTCGTTGATCAAGCCGGAGTAACACACACGATCCGCCGACGCCGCCGGTTGCTCATCTTGAGTCTCGAGGAAGAAAGCGGGGGGCGCGGAAGTGGATATCGCACGCCGCTCCGTACTTTGAACATGGAAAATACGCTCGCATCGCCCGAGAAAAGCGCGATTGATTCAGCAAGCGCCACTTTTGCGTATTTTGCCCGCCAGTTTTTGAACTGCGACTCCGACCCGCGCGCTGCGGCTTTCAGCCAACTTCATTTGTTGGAGCAAACACACGCCGAGCATCGGCTGAGAAGCCGCGTGGACGAGCGCGTTGATGTGCGCTTGACAACCAATGAGGAAATTGGCCGGCTGAAGTCAGGCGCTGAATACGCGACAAGAATGGCGGAGTTGGAGGCAATTCGAGACAACCAGTGCAATTTCTGGTTGTCACTCGCGCGCTGCGTTCAGCTCGGGGGCGAAACCGGTCTTCACAAGGTCAGACAGGTCCTGAATGAGGTTGTGCCCGAGTGGGCGGGGTTGTGGCTGAGGATGACCGGCGCGCTTTACATGGAGGAGCCCTTGCCGGGCGGACAGTCAAGACCGGAGGGCGCTTACTTCAGGTTCGAACCCGGCGACCGAATTACTGCCTTGAAATTCCGAGCATCCGCCACGGATATCACATTTGGCTTGAAGTACTATCTTGATTCCGACGGGAAGACGCCTGCGCCCGAGCTCCGCCGACAAACATGGGAATTGTTGGGAGAGCGACTGATTCGCAGAAACCTTTATCCGGTGCTCGAACGCCATTCGGTGCCGTGGGTTTACCGGAAATCCGAAGCTGAACTTGCCATGGTTGACCGCCTTGCTCCGTCTCAGGCGCTGTACCGCTGAAGCGTTCAGAGGGAAACGGGTTAGCGAAGCGCAGCCTTGGACCGACCGGGCAGCGCGGCGCGGCGGAGCGCCAAGCTTGCAACGAACGCCTCTATCTCGCCGCGATCACTCGATTGCGGCTGCACCGAAGGCGCTTGGCCCGTCAGCCCGGGGCAACGCCCTGGGAAAAGATATTTTCCATGACCCATATAGAGTGCCAGACACGTTGTTTGGGTGCGGGGCCAAATAAACGCGTTTTCTTTCTATTATTCTTCACAAGCCATTCATCAATAATTGGTTGGAGCAGTTTACCATTTCATTTGTAGCCATACATATCAGTATTTTATGCTTGACAAAGGCTAAATATTCTGTATTCTCGTGGCCATGAAAAGCAAATTCCCGCGACTCCACCTCGAAATCCAACAACACCGCACCAATCCCGTGGGCCTGATCCGCTCCTCATTCCGCAAGAACGGCAAAGTGTGCCACTCAACCCATGGCCGCATCCGAGGCCTGTCGCTCAAGCAGCTCAGGTTGATCCAAGCCGCCTTCCAGGGCCGAGTCGTGCCCGAGGGCTCGCCCAAAGCCTTTGAGATTACCAGCGGCAGGGAATACGGCGCCAGCGCCGCGGGTCTTGCATTGGCCAAAGAGCCGGGCTTGGACCGGATCATATACTCTCGCAACGAGCCATGGGTGCGGTGTGCCCTGGCTCTGATTGTTGGCCGGCTGGTTTATGCGGGCAGCGAGCCGGCCTTGAGTCATGTGGGCAACCAGAGCGCGCTTTGGGAGCTGTGCGGACTCAGGGGCCCAATTGACGTGGACCGGGATTGTTATGCGG